>DAIDJA010000220.1 GCA_027451605.1 Acidimicrobiales bacterium | reverse complement strand
TATCGTAGAAGTAAACATTCTTTCAGAGCAAGCAAATTCTTAATAGCCGTTAAAATTTATGGGTTCTAACGTATAATTAGGTAGTTAAATTATAAATATACCGAGAAATAATTCCAAGAATCCGTGATGAGATTTAGTCGAGCTAATTTTGCAGCTAAAAAACCGGCACGCCAATTAAGGTTACGCTTAATTGGCGTAGTGTTAATTGCTTTACTTCCGTCATTTATTTTAGTGCTGGTAGTCTTATACAATTTAAGAAATGAATTGATCTCTAACAGTGAACGTAACGTATATCAAATTGCGAATCAAATCTCTACCCATCAGCTGAATCTAGAAAAGTCTACATCTCAGCTTATGGTTGCTTTGTCTCAGGTCCCCAGCATCCAATATGTTCAGCCCCAGGCATGCGACAAGCAACTTCACTCGATAGTAGTAAAAATTCCGTTTTATCTTAATTTGGCGATTGCAGATTCATCCGGAAGCGTTATATGTTCCGGAGTTCCGGTAAGCAGTACTTTGAGTTTGTCACAGGATCAATTCTTTGTAAATGCTCTTGATTCACCTAAGAATGCCGTAAACTCATCGGCCATTTATCCTCAGTTGACAATTGATCCTATCGTTAGATCAGAGGCGATTATTTTTGGCCAAAAGATGACATTTATTAACGGAGAGCCTGGTGTGATATTTGCTTCGTTGGATTTGAATTACATTTCCAATCTGGTGCATTCGTTATCTCTTCCAAGTAATTCCTTTGCAGGAATTTTGAGTCCTTCGGGGGTCCTCTTATATGACGGACTTAACCCTGCCAGTGTAATGGTCGGCGGGCAGATGTTTCCATCCAATTTATTTAACCCAAAATTAATTTCTGCAAATGGCGGCGTATTTTCTTTAAATGGCGATGACGGAACGAATCGAATTTATGCGGCAGCCCCATTCGGGCAGTCAGGATCGACTGAGATCGGTTACGTGGTAGTCGGTATTCCTCATTCGCAGGTAGACAACGTTCCCAATCATGATATAAAGCTAACGATCCTGGGTATTTCGGTTGCGGCTATAATAGCCATGTTTGCTGCATTATTTGTAGGTTCTAGAGCTTTTAAAAAAACTCAGGAGCGAGCGGTCTTAGACGAGTTAACGGGCTTGTTCAACAGATCTTATGGATTAGAATTAGCCGAAAGAGAATTCAGGCGATTTCAACGACAGAATGAGCCATTATCCGCGATGATCTTGGATTTGGATTTTTTTAAACAGGTAAATGATACCTACGGACATCAAGTCGGTGATACGGTGTTGATTGCCGTAGCTAATGCCATAAAAGACGGGTGTCGTGCCGTGGATATCGTACACCGGCATGGCGGTGAAGAATTTTTAATATTGTTGCCGAATGCAGACCGTTTGGATGCGACCGAAGTTGCAGAGCGCATTAGATTAAAAGTTGCGGCAACTGAGATAAAAACTCGTAAAAATATCAGAGTACGCGTAACCGTGAGTATCGGCTTAGCTGAAGCACATCCGGATTCTGAGACCCTTGACAAACTAATTGCCCGTGCCGATGAGGCACTTTATAAGGCTAAGGAAAACGGGCGAAATCAGGTTGTGCTTGCTACCGCTTAAAAATCTTATTTACCTTACGCTTACGTAAGCGTAATGAGTGTTAAACTATAACGTATGCAGGTATCTGAGACGAAATTCGCCGGCGCGTCACGAAACAGTAATAATTTGGAATCATCGCCGTCAGAGGGAGATTCCTCATTTAATAACTCACTTTCTAAAAACTATAAATGGATTGCACTATCCAACACAACTCTTGGGATGCTGATGGCTACGATCAATTCTTCAAGCATTCTAATTGCTCTTCCGGCGATTTTCAGGGGGATAAGTTTAAATCCGCTTAACCCTTCAAACTTCCAATATCTTTTATGGATATTGATGGGATATCTGCTGGTTTCGGCTGTTATGGTTGTTACGTTGGGCAGACTCGGTGACATGTTTGGTCGTGTAAAAATCTATAATGCCGGGTTTTTAGTTTTTACGGTGGCATCAATTGTATTGTCTTTGACATTCGGCCATGGTCAGACCGCCGCATTGGAAATTGTAATTATGAGAATGGTTCAGGCCATTGGCGGTTCGATGATTATGGCCAATTCCGTAGCCATATTGACAGACGCCTTCCCGGTTAACCAAAGAGGCATGGCAATGGGAATTAATATTGTTGCCGGTGTTGCGGGTCAATTTCTCGGTTTGATATTGGGAGGTGTTCTCGCATCAATAAACTGGCGGTGGGTCTTTTTGGTTAACGTACCGGTCGGAATATTGGGGACAGTTTGGGCCTATCTTAAACTTAAAGACCAAGGAGTCGTTAAAAAATCCAAAATTGATTGGATAGGCAATATAACATTTGCAATTGGTTTGTCTTTAATATTGGTCGGAGTAACTTATGCACTCCAACCGTATAAGAAGAGCCCGATGGGTTGGGGTTCTCCGGTTGTATTGGCTGAAATTATTACTGGGATACTTGTATTGATATTATTTGTTTTTTTGGAACGCAGACACAAAGATCCCATGTTTAGAATATCCTTGTTTAAAATAAGACCCTTCAGATACGGAAATCTCGCCGGTTTGATGTCTTCTGTCGCCCAAGGAGGGCTTATGTTTATGCTTGTGATCTGGTTACAGGGCATTTGGTTACCGATCCACGGATATAGCTTTGCAGAAACACCGCTTTGGGCAGGGATATTTTTACTGCCTTTGACCGCAGGTTTTTTGGTGGCGGGTCCTTTAAGCGGCAAACTTTCAGATGCTCTTGGAGCACGACCGTTTGCGACGTTCGGTATGTTTTTTGGTGGGGTAACGTTTCTGCTAATGCTGCTATTGGGAGCAGATTTTAATTATCTGGCATTTGCCGCTATTTTATTTTGCAACGGGTTGGCATTTGGATTCTTTTCGGCACCCAATACCGTTACAATTATGAATGCGGTGGCTCCTCAAGACAGAGGCTCCGCTTCGGGGATGAGAGTAACTTTCAGGTTTATAGGAACACCAATGTCAATCGGCGTCTTCTTTACTCTTATGGTACTGGGGCTCAACAGTACTATGCCCTCCGTATTGCAGAAGGGTCTGATTTCAAATTACATCCCCTTGTCGATTGCCCACCATATCTCTTCACAACCTCCGATCGGATACTTATTCGCAGCATTTTTGGGATATAATCCAATGAAGACAGTTTTAGGGAAGACCCTAAACAATATCCCGGCTAAGAATTCGGCGTTGCTTACTTCGAAATCATATTTTCCGAAATTAATTAGCTCACCTTTTATGCACGGGTTGGACGTAGTTTTAATTTTCGCTGCAGTGATATGTTTTATTGCGGCACTATTTTCATTTATGCAGGGGAAAGCCAATCCACTTCAAGATGAAGCGATTGAGAAAATTGACGAGTCAGCTTCTTTGATAAAAAATGTAAAGTAGGATCTTGTTTGTAGGGCATGGATGTCTATATCAATGGGACATAAAGACACTTTTATCAGATATTTTGAAATATTAAGTTAATTTTTGATCCAAATTTAAATATTAATATGGCGACTAAAACTGAAAACAGTACTAAAAAACTTAACATTAAAAAAAATGGCACTGCAGGCGATCAAGCGAAAATAGATAGTGGCTGTCACAAAATTCGCGACGTTGCCAAGGAGTTTAATTTGACCCTTAGAACACTGCGCTACTATGAAGAAATTGGATTGATATCTCCTCTTTATCA
>DAIDJA010000219.1 GCA_027451605.1 Acidimicrobiales bacterium | reverse complement strand
AATAATGTGGATTCCCAATATATTATTTCACTTTAATAAAGCGGTCGTACTCTGCTGAAGGTGCTATATTGAATCTTTTGGCCAGTCCTCTTGTGACTGCTTTTTCCATTATGCGGAAGGCTTCATCCCAGCTGATATCTAATATTGCTCTAGCGCCATCAACATCACAGTGGCTGAGAACATCAATAGCCAGTCGTTCAAATAGCATCGTAAATCTGGAATTAGGCTCAGCAAAAGGTAGAATTACTTGATGAATGCCGTCATCTTCACAGTTAACTCTGGGAGGTGAAGCATGGATGAAAGTATGGAACTGACAACTATCCAAATGTCTCCAAGTTCTAGTATTGGTATGATCATATACAGGACACTCAAGGTCACACTTAGGACACTTAAATTTAATTTTCGATTCATGTTCTAAATACACGTCAACGCTTCTTGATTCCAAATTAAGCTCAACGTGTTCAACTCGTCAGGGGAATGTAATATCCAAAATCTGTTCATAAAGGCGTTTATCCTTCATGAAAACAATTATCTCATAAAACCACCCGGTAAATTTATTTACCCACAGAAAAGTCAGAAGAGCCTAAAGATTTAATATCTAGTGCCTAATTATTTCGGGAATATAGGACAATGAAACTTTTTCCGGAAAACTATCTGCCTTCAAACTTTGGCTCTTTTTTCTCCATAAATGCCATAATCGCCGTCGCACAGTCTTTAGTGGTAAAAACCAAAGACTGGCTCTGGGCTTCACTTTCCAAAGCAGATTCAAATGAACTTTCAAATGAATGATTGATGAGAGATTTGGTAAGCGACACTGCAACCGTAGGCAAACTGCAAGCTCGATCCAGTTGTTCTTTAACAAAATCATCAAGTTCAGCTGAAGCAATGACTTTATTAACTACTCCAATGCGATGGGCTTCATTGGCGTCGATCATGTCACCAAAAAACGCCAGCTCTTTAGCCTTTTGAGGTCCGACTAATTTCGGAAGCAGCCATGAAGATCCTCCGTCGATTGCCAATCCTCGCTTGGAAAATATTTCGCAAAATCTGGCAGTCTCATCACAATAGATCAAATCGCAAGCTAAAGCCAGTCCCATACCGGCACCCACGCTAACACCTTTCACTTTGGCAATTGTCGGCTTGTTAACCCTATATAAGCTTAGAATTGAATCCCCGATCACTCTCATACGCGACAGCCCGTCCAACAGCAACGAGTCCGGATCCGATAAGTCCGCTCCGGAACAAAAATCGTTTCCCTCGCCTTGAATTAAAACTGCTCTGACTTTTGGATCATTAGACACCATAAGACATGCGTCTCGAAGTTCATTCCACATAGACTGTGCCATTGCATTTTTACGTTTTGGATTTGATAAGGTAATAGTGGCTAAAGAATCCTCTATTTGAAGCAATACATTTCCCATGACAATCCAGATTAGTCAAAAAATGCCAAGAAGAAAAAACAAACCTTTAAACACCGCCAAAATGCCACCTGCAAAAGGGAAAAGCAACCCATTAGGAAATACGTTTCTGTTAAAAGTCGCAGTGGATCCGGTAAGCGGATTGGAATCTCAAATTATCAAAATACTCGCAGGTCACACAGTTAAGGACTACATCTGCCCACATTGCAACCAAAGGGTCCTAAAGTCGACTAGCCACATTGTAGTCGTACCGACAGGTTCTCCCGACTTAAGACGTCACTGGCACGAAACCTGCTTTAACAGGGTGATAAAACAAAAAAGCGTTTAGCTCAGACTCTTTTTTCTTTAATTTTCGCGGCTTTTCCGATTCTGTCCCTGAGATAGTAGAGTTTGGCTCGACGAACGTCACCGATTGTGACCACGTCGATTTTCGAAATTGTAGGTGCGTGCAGTGGAAAGGTTCTCTCAACTCCGACGCCAAAGCTTAGCTTTCTCACCGTAAAAGTTTCACGAAGTCCCGTTCCCTGCCGTCTTATAACTGCGCCCTGAAATACCTGAACTCTTTCACGACTACCTTCAACGACCCTAACATGAACGGCTACGGTATCACCGGGCTTAAATTCCGGTATGTCCTGTCGCAAACTCTCAATATCGACTAAATCTGTTGGATTCATAATTCTCCTAAATCGAATGGGCTAAAGCACCACAGAAAAAATCCGAAGGCAAGTGAAACAAATTTGCACAAACGGTATCTTTAATTTTACTACAAATAAGAGACCATTAAACAATCCTTCTTTTGGCAAGGGTCTGAGGTTCACATATAGGTATTGTATCAAAGACGGCGTCTTTATAGACCCCGTCTGTGGGTCAGGTGGCATGTTCGTTCAATCAGCCGACTTCGTCAAGGCGCATGGAGGAAAGCGAACTGACATCACTATCTACGGCCAGGAGTACACCGACACCACCTTGAGGTTGGCCAAGATGAACCTCGCTCTCCGCGGGATTGAAGCCGACCTCGGGGATCACTCCGACGACTCCTTCGCCAACGACCTGCACCAAGACCTGCGAGCCGACTTCGTTACATCTAAGCCATCAGTCAATTTTAAGGGCGGAAATAAAAGCTTCCTGTGGAACTTCCACCCGACCGATATTCTTCATTCTTTTCTTGCCCTCCTTTTGCTTCTCCAAGAGTTTGCGCTTACGTGTTATATCCCCGCCATAACACTTTGCCAAAACATCCTTTCTCCTGGCTTTAATTGTCTCCCTTGAAATAATTTTGCCTCCTATTGCAGCTTGAATGGGCACATCGAATAACTGCCTTGGAATCAGTTCACGTAGTTTCTCGGTCATTTTTTTCCCGTAGTCCTGCGCTTTTGATTTATGCACTATCGTGGAAAATGCATCTACGGGAATACCGTTTATTAAGAGTTCAACTTTAACCAAATTTGCAGCTTGATATCCGGACTGATCGTAGTCTAATGAAGCATAACCTTTTGTCCGACTTTTTAGAGAGTCAAAAAAATCAACAACTACTTCCCCAAGCGGAAGTCGATAGACCAGTTCAACCCGGTCTTGTGACAGGTATTCCATTTTGATCATTTCCGCGCGTCTCTGCTGACAAAGTTCCATTACAGTCCCGGTATATTCAGCCGGAGTTAGTATTGTTGCCATAAGTATGGGTTCTTGGATCTCGGCAATTTGACTGGCACCCGGCAAATCATTTGGATTGTCTATTTCAATTATTTTGTTGTTCGTAAGCTTGATCTTGTAGTTTACCGATGGGGAGGTAGCAATCAGCGAAAGATTGAACTCTCGTTCGAGTCGTTCTCTTACAATTTCCATATGTAAGAGTCCGAGAAAACCACACCTAAAGCCGAAACCCAGAGCGCTTGAAGTTTCAGGCTCATAGGTAACTGAAGCATCGTTTAGTTTTAGCTTTATTAAGGCTTCCTTTAATTCGGTGAATTCATCGCCGTCAATGGGATAGATTCCACAATATACCATTGGTTGAGGTTGTTTGTATCCACTCAGCGGTTCCAATGCCGGTTTGTCGTTACTAGTTATAGTTTCTCCCGGTGGTGCTTCACTTACATTTCTAACATTGGCGATTACATAGCCCACCTCGCCTGCCGATAAGCTCATTGACGGTGTCGGATCTGGATTTCTGGTGCCGATTTCTTCCACCTCGTGAGTGGACTTAGAGTGCATAAATAACAGTTTTGTTTTATTCGTCATCTGCCCATTGATAACTCTGAGTGAACTGACGACGCCCCTGAACTGGTCAAAATACGAGTCAAAAATTAGCGCTTGTAACGGCAATTTGGGATCACCGGTCGGCGGTGGTATCTTTTCAATGATAGTG
>DAIDJA010000218.1 GCA_027451605.1 Acidimicrobiales bacterium | reverse complement strand
TTCTGATAAATTTCAACTAATGCCGAACCCTTATGATCATGAGCCCTTCTCATCATCTCCATCATGTGATTCCTATCCATATCATGGGATCTTGCCACAAAGGTAGCTTCGGCGCCCAATGCCAAACTCACCGGATTAAACGGGCTCAGGATAGATCCGAATGGAGTTGATTTGGTTACCTTGCCGATTTCAGAAGTTGGCGAATATTGCCCTTTTGTCAATCCGTAGATCTGGTTATTAAAAAGAAGAATCTTAATATTTACATTTCTCCGAAGAGCGTGTATCAGATGATTGCCCCCGATCGAAAGAGCGTCTCCGTCTCCCGAAACAACCCATATATCCAGATCGGGTCTTGTCAACGCAAGCCCTGTTACAAATGCCGGAGCTCTTCCGTGAATGGAGTGAACCCCATAGGTATTCATATAGTAGGGAAATCTTGCAGCGCAACCGATTCCTGAAATAAAAACCGTGTTGGACCGCTCGACTCCCAGTTCGGGCATCAAAAGTTGAACTGCGGCAAGGATCGAGTAATCCCCGCAACCCGGACACCATCTGACTTCTTGGTCGGAAGTCCAATCTTTTCTGGTAGTCACTGTCATTGGTTCTCCTTGATCATGTTTAAAACGTACTTTTCTATCTCGGCTGCCTTAAAAGGCACGCCTTGGACTTTTGTAAAAGAATTTACTTCTATGAGATACTTGGCCCTAATCAATTTAGATAACTGACCGAGATTAATTTCGGGAATGACGATAGTCTCATAATTCTTTAGAACATCGCCCAAATTTGCCGGAAACGGATTCAAATGCCGTAGATGCAAGTGGGCAACCTTTTTACCCAAAGCCCTAAGTCTCCTGGCTCCTGCGGCTATAGCCCCGTAGGTTGACCCCCAACCCAACAGTAATACATCGGCATCGTTTCCCGGATCGTCGACTACCGCATGAGCTATATCGTCTTGGATGCCTTCAATCTTTTGACTTCTGAGGGTAACCATTAGTTCATGGTTTAGCGAATCATATGAAACCGAACCGGATTCGTTGGACTTTTCGAGACCTCCGATCCTGTGCTCCAACCCGGGAGTACCGGGGATCGCCATATCCCTGATCAAAGTTTTGGGGTCTCTGACGTAAGGATAAAATGAAGTCGATCCGTCGGGGTTTGTGTGGTTCGCCTCTGTCTTGAAATTCGGCTCAATTCTATTCAATTCATCAATATTTGGAAGTAGCCAAGGCTCTGAGCCGTTCGCCAAATATCCATCGGTTAACAAAATAACCGGAGTTCGGTACTTGATTGCGATTCGGGCTGCCTCAATTACGGCGTTAAAACAGTCAGACGGAGTGGATGCGGCGACAATCGGTACCGGTGACTCACCGTGTCGACCATACATAGCCAACAGAAGATCACCTTGCTCAGTCTTAGTCGGAAGCCCGGTGGATGGCCCAGCTCTTTGCACGTCGATTAAAAGGAGGGGTAGCTCCAGGCTAACCGCAAGCCCCACTGTTTCAGCCTTTAAGTCGACTCCCGGTCCGGATGTCGTAGTTACACCCAATGAACCTCCGTAAGATGCGCCCAATGCGGCGCCGACTCCCGCAATTTCGTCTTCGGCCTGAAATGTCATAACGTTATAGTGCCTCAGTTTGGAAAGTTCATGCAGTATGTCAGATGCCGGCGTAATCGGATAAGTACCAAGCAATACTTCCATATCTGACAGCAAACCCGCCGCTACAATCCCTAGAGCTGTCGCGTGATTTCCTGTTATATTCGTATAGACTCCCTTATCGAAATGTGCGGGTTCAACCGAATAGCTTGATCCGAAAAGCTCTGCGGTCTCACCAAATGAATGTCCCGCCTTATAAGCCGCCAGGTTTGATTCCAATACCATTTGCCTGTTGGCATATTTCTTGTTAATCCATTCAAGGGTATCCTCATAGGGTCTGCTAAACATCCAGGTAATTAACCCCAATGCAAAAAAGTTCTTTGACCTCTCCGCATCTCTGGGCTTAGCTCCGGTTGGCTTAGTGGCTTCCAAAGTGAGAGTCGTCATCGGAATCTCATAGACCCTGAAACTCTTAAGAGAGTCATCGGTGAGGGGGTTGGAGGCGTATCCGGCTTTTCCGAGAGCGCGTTCGTCAAATGCATCCGAATTCACTATCAACATGCCACCCCGGTCCAAATCCGATATATTGGCCTTTAGTGCGGCCGGATTCATCGCAACCAACACGTTGGGTGCGTCACCGGGAGTCAAAATGTCGTGGTCCGCGATGTGAACCTGAAACGCCGATACACCCGCGATGGTTCCGGCAGGTGCCCTAATTTCCGCGGGGTAGTTTGGGAATGTGGACAGGTCATTTCCGAATATAGCCGAGCTTTCCGTGAACCTGTCTCCCGTCAGCTGCATTCCGTCTCCGGAATCACCGGCAAACCTAATTACAATTCTGTCTACTGCTTCATTTTTAACCGTCATTATTTATGCCACCGTCACTGTCTGATCTAAAAATACATCCTGAATTGCGTTCAGCAACTTAACTCCGTCATTCATGGGCCGCTGAAACGCCTTTCTGCCCACAATTAGACCCATTCCTCCCGCTCGCTTATTGATAACGGCGGTTCTAACGGCTTGAGCCAGATCATCGGCTCCTTTTGATTCCCCCCCCGAGTTAATAAGGCCGATCTTTCCCATGTAACAGTTGACTACCTGCCATCTAGTCAGATCGATCGGATGATCGGTAGTCAATTTGTCGTAAACCAAGGGGTCAGTTTTTCCAAAATTCAAAGCGGTATATCCGCCGTTATTTTCGGGTTGTTTCTGTTTAACTATATCGGCTTCAATCGTAACTCCGATATGGTTTGCCTGTCCGGTTAAATCCGCCGAAACATGATAGTCCACTCCGTCTTTTTTAAATGACGGGTTTCGTAAATAGCACCACAGAACTGTAAACATACCGAGTTCGTGGGCCTCATGAAAAGCTTCCGAAATTTCAACTATTTGCCTGGTCGACTGTTCGGATCCAAAATAAATTGTCGCACCTACTCCCACCGCTCCGAGATTATAGGCCTGAAGCGGAGAGGCAAACAGAACCTGATCGGCCTGGTTGGGATACGTGAGCAACTCGTTATGGTTGAGTTTTACAATAAACGGAATCTTGTGAGCATACTTTCTGGAGGTGAGTCCAAGCACTCCCAGTGTTGTGGCAATCGCCGAGCAACCTCCTTCAATCGCCAATTTACACAAATTTTCCGGATCAAAATAAATTGGATTCTTGGAGAAGCTGGCCGCCCCCGAGTGTTCTATGCCCTGATCCACGGGTAATATCGAAACGTATCCCGTATCTTTAAGCCTTCCGTGTCCGAACACCGAAGCCATATTCCTAAGTACTTGCGGCGACCTGTCGGAACCGACAAATACCTCGTCCAGATAGTCACTACTCGGTAAAGTAAGCATATCGCGCCCGACCGTATCGCACTTATGATTAAGCAGATAACCGGCTTGATCCCCCAAAAGTTCCTCGATGTTTATCGCCATTGATAACCCTAACTTTCTATATTTAATTATCGTCTTTATGGATCTATATAAATAGATCCTATCTATAAGAATATCTTTTTTGCCAATTTCCTTTACAAGAACCTAAGCCCTGCAAGAACCTAAGCCCTGCAAAAAATAGCGCCAAAGTTAAATCCTTAGGTAGTTAAATTTTAGTCATCGGAATTAATAAGGCTGTCTGCCCCGTTTAATTTCCAAATTAGTTCAACTAACCGCCCATAGTTTCGCTTTGTAAACTTTACCTTTAAACGTTTAAGGTCCAAAGCATCGTTGTCCACAACCTCAAATAGATC
>DAIDJA010000217.1 GCA_027451605.1 Acidimicrobiales bacterium | reverse complement strand
GTAACATTTGACAGTAAAAATCCGATCGCCCCGGTTGCAAAAAACGCCAAAATAATGGAGATGACTACGGCAAGATAACTGTGAATAAAAAACCAGGGCAAAAGCGGAATCAAGGCTCCGACGGCAAATGAAACAAACGATGAAAGTGCCGCCTTAAAAGGTGCGCCCAAATTTTTCGGATCTATCCCAAGTTCTTCTCTGGCATGAACTTCCAGGGCCAAACTTTCATTTTTCATCATTTCATCCGCAACTACTTGGGCTACTTCGGGGCTTAATCCGCGCTTTTGATAAAGCTCGGTCAGTTCCCGATGTTCGCCCTCCGGATTAACATGAATTTCGTGTCGTTCGACGGCAAGTTCGGCTTCAAACAGCTCAGACTGCGCTTTCATTGAAACGTATTCTCCTGCAGCCATTGAAAATGCACCGGCGATTAAACCCGCCAGTCCTGTTAATCTTACTCCGCCGGCACTTAAATGTGCGCCTGCCACACCAAGAATTAAAGATACATTGGTGACTAGTCCGTCACTTGCCCCAAATACAGCCGCCCTAAACGAACCGCCGGTTATATCTCTGTGAGTGTGACCAATCATAGTGTCATAAATAATTTCAAATTAAATTCTTGATTAAATCTATTTTAAGTTAGAGATCTTTAAAACTTTTAATAATTAGTCTATTTATATAACATTTAACGCAATATTTGGCTAAATTTAACTTAAATTTAGATGCAGTAGCTGAAACTAATTTTTAGAATTTAAACCGCTTCAAGTTTTTAATTATCATCTCCGTAAGCTGCCTCTCCGTGCATGGCAAGATCCAGACCCTGATATTCAACTTCTTGATCCACTCTTAGACCCATTGTCTTTTTAATTGCCATACCTATTAAATACGACAGTATGCAACTATAAGCGGCACACACTACCGTTGCAAGGACTTGTATTCCCAACTGATGTAATCCCCCCGAAAAAAATAAACCGTTATGCCCCGCACTGTTTACGGCACTTTCGGCAAAGAGTCCTAATAGGACTGTTCCTATAACTCCGCCGATACCGTGTACTCCCAAAACATCCAAAGAATCGTCCAGTCCAAATTTAAATTTAGCGCGAACAAATAATGCGCAGCCGATTCCGGCAATCAAGCCGATTATTAAAGAAGGTATCGGAGAAACAAAACCTGCGCACGGTGTAATTGCAACCATTCCGGCAACTGCCCCGGAGAGTGCCCCCAAGACAGTGGTAGTCGAATCTTTTGTCTTTTCTACCAACAACCAGCCTATCAATCCGGCTGCCGCTGCTGCCTGAGTATTTATAAATGCAAAAGCTGCCACCGAATTAGCGTCTATGCCCGACCCAGCGTTAAAACCGAACCACCCAAACCAAATTATTGCCGCTCCGATTGCCGACAACGGAACTGAGTGAGGCCTGGCGAGATTCTTTGGCCAATTGCGCCTCGGTCCGACAGCCAAAAGCAACCCCAACGCAGAAAATCCCGAACAAATCTCAACCACTGTACCACCGGCAAAATCCAGTAAAGACCGTTTTGCAAGCCAACCTTCTGGGCTAAAAGACCAGTGTGCAATCGGTGTATACACCAGAATAAACCATACGGTTATAAACACGCAGAACGCACTGAATTTAAGGCGCTCCGCGGTAGCTCCCGATATCAAGGCGGCAGTTATTATTGCAAACATTAGCTGAAATGACACGAACGCCAAAGGAGGAACATTCAACCCCTTAAAGCCGGGAATGTTGTTTAAATGCTCAAGCCCTAAAAATTTTAAATTACCGAAAAGTGACGAAAATGAGGAAGAAAAACTTATGCTAAAGCCAAAAATTATCCATAATACGGTTATGATTGCCATTGCGGCCAATGACTGCATGATGATTGCTAAGACGTTCTTAGAGCGAATCATTCCTCCGTAAAAAAATGCCACACCCGGTGTCATGAATAAGACCAGTGCGGCAGATATTAAAAGCCATGCGGTATCACCCGAATTGTAATGCATTTAAACCTCGTAATCAGATATTAAGCCACAGCGCTTCGTCGAACTGGGCGACACAGTACAACGGAACAAATCTTGATTAAAAGTTGTACATTCCAATAATACTATGAATGCCAAGCAGCTTAAGGAATGATTATGTTGCCGAACTTTATCCCTACTCTAATTGCATCCAATAATCAATTCCCAATTTGAGTTAAATTAAGTCGGAAAAACTGGTTTGGACCGGAAATAGTACAACTCTAGAAAACCGATCTAAATTACCGTCCTGGTTTAATAAAGCTCGCTAAGCTATTAACTTATAATTGATATAAATTAACCTCACGTTTCTTCGAATTGGACGATTATCTAAGTTACGACGCTTATAACTTATCTAAATTATTGAAATCGAAATATCTCAGCATCAAAAATATTCCAAAACTATCGAATCAAATTAATTTGTAAAATTACGATGGCTCTTTATGATTTAACCTTGAATGAAATTCAAGAATACCTTAAACTTGAACCGTACCGGGCGAGACAAGTCGTCGAATTTATGTACAAACATTTAGGTGACTTGTCTAAAGCTTCTGCACTCCCTAAAAACGTCCTAAATCAGATCGCCGGAGATCCTTACTTTCAAACAAGTTTAAAATTACTGAAACTCTCACAGTGCGATAATGGGCAGACCCATAAATTCTTATTTGAACTGAACGATCACAAGCTAATTGAGTCAGTCCTTATGCAATATCACAACAGGTCCTCAGTTTGCATTTCAACTCAAAGCGGATGCAAGATGAACTGCTCCTTCTGTGCTACAGGCCAAATGGGCTTTAAAAGAAATTTGACAAAAGGGGAAATAGTTGAACAGGTCATCACCTTAATGAGATTTTGCCTACGAAATAATTATCGTCCGGTTACAAACTTAGTTTTCATGGGGATGGGAGAGCCGTTGGACAACTATGAAAACACCGTTTCTGCATCTTGGGCTATAAAAAATGATCTAAATCTCGGCGCAAAACATATAACTATTTCAACGGTAGGGATTGTTCCGGCAATTGAATCTATGGCCGATGATAATTTGCCTTTCAGACTTGCAGTATCTCTCCACGGCGCAGATAATGAAACCAGATCAAGAATCGTCCCTATAAACAAAAAATATCCAATTGAGACTCTCGTTGTGGCATTGAAAAAATACCTGATGGCTTCGGGTTCGAGGAGGATTTCTTTAGAATGGACTCTTATCGAGGGTACAAATGACAGTGTTGACCAAGCGATCAAACTTTCGAAAATCGCAAAAGACTTAAAGGCTCATGTTAATTTAATATATCTAAATCCGACTAAAGCTACTCTCAATAGACCGACCGATAAAAATACCGCTTTAGCCTTTAAATCAATGCTTGACAATCATGGCATCAATTGCACGCTTAGAAGAACACGTGGACAAAGCATAGACGCAGCTTGCGGACAGCTGGCATCAATAAATTAGGTTAGAACTATAGACTAAGTTGCAATATTAAAATTAAATTGCACTTATTATGGACATAAAAAATTTAGCTAAAACATAAACCTATGTCAGATCCGTTAGCCACAGGCAACCGTAGTCCCGGTTGAAGTCGAAGGACAGTCGAATATAGAGGATCCAACATTAACCGAAGTGCTGTAAACCATCGCTTTGGCTGAATTATAGAAATTTAAGTTCCAAACAGGTAAACTATTCAAAAATGATGAATATGAATTTGGCTGCGGTAAAGGAACTGCAAGAACTGCAATATTGTCGACAAGTTCCATTGAATCTTGGGTATTTTGAATTTGAGATAATGAACCGCTTATGCTTGTTATTCCTAAATTATTGTTC
>DAIDJA010000216.1 GCA_027451605.1 Acidimicrobiales bacterium | reverse complement strand
GGCCAACTCCTTTTGCTGGTTCGCGGTTAAAGCTGAATTCCCCGGCGACAATTCCATAGGCTGATTATAAAAACTACTCGGAATTAACGGCGTATTAAACATGCCTACCGATCCCGAATAGTATCCGGTTTCCTGACCCGTACTAATCTGATTCCATTGGGTAGGGTCCTGACCCAATCCATAGTAAAGCGTGTAAGTATACGGTTGGCTGTAATTTATCGTAGCCGTTACGTTTATTTGCGGGGTTGAAGTTGGATCTTCAATCGAATACCAATCCGGAGAATTTATCTGAACAGTCGGTGGAATATTTCCGGCTGCGATAAGTTGCATGGCGGCATCGACATTAGGCATCCCGTAACCGTATTGCGGATTCCAGCTTCCTGGACCACCGGGCCAGCTTAATGTCGGATCGGTTATCGGTGTTGCTGTTTCCCTCAGAAGCTGAACCGCCTGTTGACCGGTTAACGGTGCGGGAATTTGATGTAATTTATAGGCTTGAAGTCCTTCCGATAGAACCAATCCCAGAACAGCGCCGGTGGTCGGTGTGGACTCCGATGTTGAGCCTCCCCCAGTGGCTACAGAAAACATTGCGTGCGGCCCCCAGGATGTTTCATCCGAACGGGTCCAATGGGCATTGGAACCGGTTACGCTTTTAACCAAACCGTTCCCCGGTATCACATAAGGCCAATACATACCTCCTTGGTGATCCATCGAGTTAAAGTCATTAGATGACTCAATCATAATTACACCTTTAGAGTTACAGTAATTTACTGCATTTTGCATCGCCGGAGTATATCCCAAATCCGCCGTTACGGAAACTATTATGTTTACACCCTGAGAACAAGCATATGTCCATGATTGGGCCAGGTTTGTACCCGCGTCCAAGGCTTCGTCACCGGCCCTTATGGGCATGATTGTACATTGGGGGCATAAAGTATGTATCACATCCATTTGATCATCTGAGTGTTCGTAGGCCGAGTCCTGCGTAGCGGGATCATTTTGATTATCATAAAAGTCCCATCCGAATATATCATTGGGGTAACCATCGTGATCGTTGTTGACATTATTGGAAAAAGCTACCAATATATCTTCGGGGTCGATTATCCCGTTGCCGTTTGAATCGTGGACTCTGGGATCATTTGCCCAATCCAATGCATTCACCGATGTATGACCATTAATTTCATAGTCTTGAATATTATTCGAATAGTACAAAGAACACGGTTTGGTTACACCGCCTACGACCATTGTCGCCGTGGCGACAGTTGCGCCTTGACATGGAACAGGTGTTTCGTGCCAGTTGACGTACAACGAAGAATCAACATAATTAACAAAACCCGAATTGTGAAGGTTGATCCCTCCTTCGATATAAGCAATTACAATATTCGGATTTCCTGAAGTATAGTTCGCCTTAGCGGCATCAATATTCATTCCGTTTGCATTAGTTTGTGACAACTGGCTAACCGGTACTCCTATTGAATTTACCGAAGTTCCCGTCTGTGCCTGTGCTACCTGCGGTTTAAAAATATTGATCTGTACCAATAGCATTACAACCACTATGAATACGATTGCTATCGACAATCTCTTTTTACCCATTAACTGCTCCGTTCATAAATTAAATCAATTCTATTTCTTCAATCCAACCACTGAAAGTTTTACTTATATTAAATCTCATTTTATTGTTGTGTAATCAGCCGAACGCACTGCGTGTAAAAATTTCTTTTCACAAGCCTAGTTCTTTTTGATTTTAAAACTTTTTTTGAACTTTATTTTGTCAAATAATTAAACTTGACATTATGCCTTAAACAAGGAACGTTACCGTTAGTATTTTGTTCCTGTTACAGTCTATAAGTTTTAAAGGGACAATATCAAAACAGCATTTAAAATACCCGTATAGTCCTAGATATTTAACTATTTCAAGCGTTTAGAGCTTTAAGTATATTTACCTAAGCTCTGCGAATACGGTAAATCCGCAAGCCGGTTTTGGTTCCCGAAGAATCGTTTGAGTGATCAGCCCGAGATGATACAATATTAGGTATACCTAATATTAGGTATACCTAATATTACAGAGTGTTATGTGGGGATACAAATACTTAACCGAGTGCAGCATCCTTAAAATTTATGAAAATTGTTTCCAAGATTAAAATTGGCATTGCCGTTGCGGCAATTATCCCTTTACTGTACGCCTGCGGGTTGTCTTCAACATCGGAAAACCAACTGATTATATATTCAGGTCAACATCTGCAGACCACTCAGGCTTTAATTAATAAATTTGAACAGCTTACCGGAACATTCGTTCAAGTACGAAATGCCGATGAAGATACTTTGGTGAACCAAATTGAACAGGAAGGCTCAAATTCGCCGGCGGACTTAATATTCACGGAAAATTCGCCTGCCCTAGTCCAACTTTCAGATCACAGCATGCTTGCTACATTGCCGAGTCCGGTCTACAAAAACTCCGATTTAAAGTATGATCCAACCAACAGGCAGTGGGTAGCGGTATCACTTCGATATTCTCAAATGGTCTTTAACGATAAATTAATTTCATCGGTTCAGCTTCCCGGTTCAATACTTTCTTTGGCTGACTCCAAGTTTTTTAATAAGATCGGGCTTGCACCTACGGAAACAGACTTTCAACCAATCTTAACCTCACTGATTAAGGCCTATGGATACCAAAATGCCTTAAAATGGCTGATCGCCGTTAAACATAATGCCACAAATCATATCTATCCGGATAATGAAAGCCTGACAAGTGCGGTTAATTCCGGACAGGTTGAAGTTGGTATCATTAATCAATATTATTGGTATAGACTGCGATCTCAACTCGGATACTCAAGGATGAGCTCCGGACTTAAGTCTTTTGCCAAAGGTAATCCGGGAAATGTCATCGACGTTTCAGGCATAGGGATGCTTAAAACCTGTAGCCACAAAAAATTGGCAATGGAATTTATCAAGTTCATAGTATCCAGAGTGGGGCAAAACATTATTGAATCTTCCGACAGTTTTGAATACCCCGCCAACACCACCGTCAAGTCCAATCCCCAACTCCCCAGTTTTGGTTCGTACCGTCCATATCCAGTTTCAATCGAAGAGTTGGGAAATGGTTCGACTGCCGTAGAACTACTGAAACAAGCACAGCTCATTTAAATGACAGTACTACCAAATTACAAACGAACATTACTAACGGTCTTATGTATTGCCACGGCTTTGCTGTTAGTGCTACCGCTGATTTTTATGCTGATTCAGGCATCCCAAGTAGGACTAACCAATCTTGATCATCTAATTTTTAGGAATTTAACTGCCACTTTACTAATTAATACTGTGGAACTTTCTGCACTGGTATGTATCATATCTTGCGTAATCGGAACGACTTTGGCAGTTATGCTTAATCGATTCGATTTCAAATTTGCCGGATTAATTTCGACACTGTTTATCATCCCCTTGGCAATTCCTGATTTCGTAATAGGATACGCATATAACTCAATGTTTCCGAATATTGCCGGATTGTTCGGTGCGGTGATAGTAATGGCATTAAACACGTTTCCTCTGGTATTTTTACCGGTCAATGCCGCCATGAAACGAACTAACCAATCACTTACTTTAGTGGCAAAAACCTTCGGTTTTAGTAGATTTAAGATATTTCGGAAGGTAACATTCCCCCAAATCAAAACCTCAATAACCGGCGGATGCCTTCTTGTAGTTATGGTTCTTCTCAGTGAATATGGGGCATTTGAAATTCTTCGTTTTAATACCTTTACAACTGAGATTTTTAGTCAATATCAAATAGGCTTTAACTCCCCCAATGCCAATGCTCTTTCTTTGGTACTGGTTATAATCGCCATGACTGTACTTTT
>DAIDJA010000215.1 GCA_027451605.1 Acidimicrobiales bacterium | reverse complement strand
GTCAGAGTTAAATTTGCGATTCGTGATTTAAGGGTCATAGCTCTAATATTGCCCATAAATCTTGAACCGTATACGACCTGTTCTGAACCATCAAGAATATACACCAGAAGTTTTTTCCACTCCTCGGGGTTGTATTCCATATCTGCATCTTGAATTACCACAATATTCCCGGTCGCCACTTTAAGTGCGGTCCTTATAGCGGCGCCCTTCCCTTTGTTCACTTGGTGGCTTAAAAGGGTAATGCGTTTTGAGTCTGTTTCTGAAAAATTAAATCTCGATCCGTCAGTCGATCCGTCGTCAACGGCGATGAGTTCGGTTTCTATGCCCAAATCGAGTTTAAGAATATTATTTATGGTTACTTCAAGAGTTTCAAGCTCGTTAAAATAAGGTACTATTACTGTTAGTTTGGGAGCTGTCATATTACCGAATGGTTATCTTTCTGCGGTGTGTATTTACTAGCCAGTGAAGTGCCATATTGTTTATCTTATGCTATTATTTTGAAGTAGTTATTTGTAGAGGACTTAATCAATTTAGAGCAAGAAAAAGTAAATCGCTAACTAACTTTAATGTGTCAAATTACTCTTGAATAGGTGTTTTATTTGTATATTATGGTTTAAAATGTTTACTTATCTTTTTCTCAATAATAGTCTAAACGAATTATATCGATTATACCATTATCAGTTATTTTTACACTCAACGTCAGCGATGCGAATTAAGTGAATTGAAATTAATGAATGTAAATCACTAATGTTAAGAAAATCAAACCTAAAAAAATGTACTGTATCATGCGTACTGTTAATGGTTTCGTTTTTACTTGTAAGCTGTAGCGGAGGCGGAGGAAGTTCTTCGGGTATTAATAACGCAACTATTTACATTTCAGCTCCATCTCAAAACAGAGTTTACCCGTTACTTCCGGCGACTGAGACAATCGGGGCCCCTATGACTATTGGTGGGGACCCTCAACAGCTGACAAATACCTACAATGGATTAAGTATTTTTATTGCAACTCCCGGGACTAACGATATTTCTGAAATTTCGCCTTTAAAAACTGATCCTGTTGATTTTCCAATTCATATCGGGTTGCCGGTAACTAATCTTGTGATTGAATCCTCAAACGGACATGTTAATGGCTATGCAGTTTACAACGGTAAAGGTATAGTTTCAGTAGATATTCTTACCAGAAAAGTATTGGGGGTCTATAATTACGGAAGCAAGATAAATACGGTCCAGGTTTCACCTTCCGGATTAATTCTTTATGCTACCGACAAATCCACGAATGAGTTTTATAAAATAGACGTAATCAAACATAAAATAAAGCGCATCATTCAACTTCCCGGAGTACCTACCGATCTGCAACTGTCACCAAACGGCGTTATCGCTTATATTTCAATTTCAAATTTGAATGAGGTAATACCTATAAATCTTGAAAACTATAAAGTTGAAGCTCCGATTCCTACCGGTATTAATCCCTCGCAAATATTAATTGATAAAACTACCCTAAAAGGCTACGTGATTAATGCCGGGTCAAATTACATCAGTCAATTTTCGTTGATTAACAACGAGTCCCTAAACCCTATTTTGACCCTTCCTGATTTG
The DNA here is from genome assembly GCA_027451605.1 of Acidimicrobiales bacterium. Taxonomy (GTDB): domain Bacteria; phylum Actinomycetota; class Acidimicrobiia; order Acidimicrobiales; family JABEUL01; genus JAJZNL01. The sequence continues at coordinate 2,260 of DAIDJA010000215.1, read as the reverse complement.
ACTGCAGGAGTGGTTTCCGTAGGAGGTTTGAATTTATATGTTACATCTTCAACCCTGAAAGAATTGGCGCAAATAAATACCATTTCTGAAAGTCAGGTTGCTTCCGTCCCCCTCAACTTTAACCCTGGGTATTTAACCATAAATGGATAATTTATCGCGGAGTCAAAATAGAGAATTTAATTTTTTAAAACCGAAATTGTATGAATCTTTGGATGTTTTGAACCAATAATAATTATTTGTAATATATGGATGCTCTAGGATATAAGGTCGACATTTATCTTAAAAAGAAGAGAATTAGAAATAGGGTAACTTTTTTATATGCGTTTTAACCATTAAGGTGAGCCAACTTCGTTAAGTCAACGGATTTGTCGGCGAATTTACTAAATTGTTCATCGAGAGTCACCGGGTTTTAAAACACAGATATGTTAAAATTGGATACCGGTCAAATATCATTGAGTATGCCATAAGGGAAAAATTGAGAATAATTGAATCAAAGACTCAGAAGAAAAATCGAATTCTAAATATTTGCATTATTATTGTGTTAATACTCATTTCAGGGATTCTAAGTGCCTGCAGTTCGGGTAATAAGCCCACCTCAGATACAGTCGCTCCGGTAGTTACTACCCCCATTAAAATATTTCCAATCCCGCGAGATACTATTTCACTGTCACCGCCGATGTTTGACGGAGATATTTGGGCGCTGTCCGGCAGTAATTTTGCCAAGGCGATTTCTGAGTACTCTCTTAAAACCGGTAAGGTAATTAAGGTAGTACCCGTTAGCCAATTTTCGCATTCCATAACCAGTGATGGCATTTCACAGGTGGTAGTTGGTACTGCGGGTCCCAACTACACCGGAAGTGTCGAGTTTTTTGATGGACTAACCGGCGCTCCGTTGAGTTCACTTCCCCTACCCGTGTCGGTTAAGGCGATTTCGTCTATTTCGTCGTCCGGAATTTTAATTGTGTTAATGCAAAATGCCCAAAGTGAATCTGTAGCTTTAGTCAATGTTATAACAAAGTCTATAGTAGCTACGTTTCCCGTATCAGACGGAACTATTTCAGTATCTGTTGGTAGGGATCCGTCTACTTTTTTTGCTTTGCAGAACAACGATACCGTTGAAAGCGTATCCGCGGTCACCGGTCAGATCCAATCCGTGATCGAGCTTGGGGAACCCGGATTAAATCTGACCCTTAGCAAAACTGAAAATGTGTTGCTAGTTTTGAAATGTACCGTTGTAGTATGTAACATCGGTCTTGTCAGTACTTCAACGGATCAATTGTTTAATACTTTGCCGGCTCCGAGTAACTGTATTGATGTTGAAATTGCCCCGACGGACAAAGAAATTTATGACCTAGTGAATTCGCCTACCGCTTCAAATGTGCAGGTTTTTAATATATCTTCATACATGCCTGTATTTGGGTAGCGATTAAATTTGTTTGATAATCGGTGAATATTTAAGAAGGCAAATAACATCTCAAATGTATTGACTTGCAAAAATTAACCGGGACGAAAACTTGAACTTTCAATTTAAGTTTAGGAATCCGTTGCTACGGTCACCGATTCCATCGTTGAATTATTTTCTTTGTGATTGTCTCCATGTCGCAATTTTCTCCACGCTCCAAAGACTATTGCATCTAATGCAAATCCAGCCAACAAGCAATTGGCATCCTGAGCTACGGCTACAAATCTTATATCTCCAAAAGTCATGAAAGTTGCCATTAATGAAGTTCCGATTACATTTAGTAAAGGGAATTGAAATAACTTTTTGCGTTTCATTAGAATAATTCCGATGATCACTAAAAGGTTGATAGGGTAGGAAGAAAACCAGTCCAGATCACTTGCGAAAAGAGGCCAACCGTCAATAAAATTTTGAACAGAGTGCGACTGTTGGTATGGATGAAACAAATATAGGACTCTGCCAATATGTAGAAACCAAATTTGAAGAGCTCGGGACTTGTTGTTTTCCATAAATTTGAGACCGTGGGACAGATTTATGTGGTCCGCGACAGATTCATCACTGTTTCGTGAAACAGGTATAACGCAAGTCCAATTTTCATAAGCGGCATCTTGGCTGTAATAAGCCGGGGGGCAGTTGGCAGATTGAATAGTAGCTCCCAAGTCCGAAGCGACCGTCTCCGGATATTGGAATACGAGCATATTGCGAGTAACCCACGGGGCATAAAGGAGTAAGAAAAATACAAAAAAAATTGTAAACCTTTTAATGACAAGTTTCCACGGAACCTTGCGATGTTTGATAAAT
>DAIDJA010000214.1 GCA_027451605.1 Acidimicrobiales bacterium | reverse complement strand
AGATAAAAAACCCTGATCTTTGGCTGACCAGGGTAAAGTAGTAGTTCATAATTGTCGCAAATGATAGTTCCGCCTCTTAAGTAAATTTAGTAGTGATTTTAACTAGATGTTTGATATGGACTCCTACTTAAATAAATGTAGTTTTCCTGACTCAGGTAAAGAAATTGACTGTGCGGTTTCAGGCGGTGCAGATTCTGTTGCCATGATGATCCTCGCCAAAATGAATGGATGTAATGTAAGAGTTCATTATGTAGATCACAATATCAGATCAACAAATGAGGCTGAGTTCGTTGCAAATTTGGCACGCAGGTTTGAACTTGAATTTAAAAGTTATCAGATAAATATCGAGCCCGGCAGTAATTTGGAGGCGAGAGCTCGTACCAAAAGATTTGAGGTACTGCCAAAAGGAGTTGCGACAGCACATACAATGGATGATCAAGTAGAAACTTTTTTCATTAATTTGCTTAGAGGGTCGAGTCTGTCGGGGTTGAGTGGAATGACTAGGTCTTTTAGCCATCCTATCTTAAATATGAGACGGGCTGAAACCGTGGAGATAGTGAACCATTTTGGAATCACTCCTTTTGAGGATCCGAGCAACAGTGACTTGCATTTTGTCCGAAATAAGATTCGCCATCTATTAATCCCGCTGTTAAATGATATCTCTAACCGAGATATTGTCCCGATTATTTTCCGACAGATGGAGCTAATGCGAGATGACGACGACCTTCTGCAAAGCTATTCTTCAAGGTTAAATCCATTAAATGTAACAGAATTGAGAAACTCCCCTAAACCCCTTGCGAGCAGAGCTCTTAGGAATTTGCTGACCAATGATGACGGGTATATGCCCTCTAGAAGTGACATCGAAAAGATTTTTGACGTTGTAAATTTACGGCACGAAGCTGCACAAATTAAAGACGGGGTTATGGTAAGAAGATCCAAAGGTATATTAAAGGTGGAGAGATGAGCGTTGTAAATTCAAAAGAACATCATATCCCACCTTTTGCCCAAGATAAATTGGGGAAATTAGTTATTGACGAAAACACGCTTGCTCAGAAAATTAAAGATTTGGGCCAAGAAATCACACAAGATTATTTGGGAAGAAAGATTTTATTGGTAGGAGTTCTTAAGGGCGCCGCTTACTTTATGAGTGACATTAGCAGAGAAATAAAGCTTCCTTTGCAAATGGACTATATGGCTGTCTCGTCATACGGGACAGCAACTAAGAGCTCGGGCGTAGTAAGGATAGTGAAAGACCTTGATTTGGATCTTTCGGACAAACACGTGTTGATCATAGAAGATATCGTGGATTCGGGCTTAACCCTTTCTTATTTACAAAAATATCTTCACGCAAAGCATCCTCTCAGCGTTGAAACTTGTTGTTTATTTTTAAAGACGGGTAATCAAAAAGTTGATTTGGATATAAAATATATCGGATTTGAAATCGGCCAGGAATTCGTAGTTGGATATGGGCTCGATTATAACGAAATATATAGAAATTTGAATTCACTTTATCAGTTAAATCAGGATCAAATGTAACCGTCATAAGGTTTTTGCACAACAAATCGATGCCAACATTTAATGAGTCAACTTTAGAGAAAAAAGAATCGGCAGTTAGGCAAATATTGACAGCCGTAGGTGAGGATCCGAGCCGCGAAGGACTTTCCGATACTCCCAAAAGGGTAGCAAAGATGTATCTGGAGCTCTTGGACGGCATCAATGACACTCCAGAGCGTCATTTGGAAGTTATCTTCGAGGCTGATCACGACGAAATGGTTATGGTAAAAAACATTTCATTTTCTTCGCTTTGCGAACACCATCTGGTTCCTTTTATGGGAAAAGCTCATGTAGCGTATATACCAAATGATATGGGCAAAATCACGGGTCTGTCCAAATTGGCCAGGTTGGTTGAAGGCTATTCGAAGAGACTCCAGGTGCAAGAGAGGTTAACAAGCCAAATTGCCAATGCCATAGACAAAGTATTGGCACCGAAGGGTGTTTTGGTGGTTATTGAGGCAGAACATATGTGTATGTCAATCCGAGGTGTTAAAAAACCAGGTTCCGTGACGGTAACATCTGCGGTTCGGGGAATATTTAGAACGGATGTTTCTACCCGATTTGAAGCTATGAACCTGATAAAAGACTGATTAGCTTCTATTTTCTAATATGTCTATAAAAATGTCTTGCCAAATTATGGGAATTTTAAATGTCACTCCCGATTCATTTTCTGACGGCGGTCTTTATTTGGATTCTAAGGCCGCAATAAAGCATGGTCTTAGTATGGCAGAACAGGGTGCTGACATAATTGATGTCGGGGGAGAATCTTCAAGGCCGTATGCTATTCCAGTCTCACCGGAGGTGGAAATTCAGAGAGTCATACCTGTTATTAAGGCCTTGGTCAAAGAGGGCGTTAAAAATATATCAATTGATACGGTTAAGCCAGAGGTTGCCACCGAGGCAATTAATAGCGGAGCGATAATTGTAAATGACATTTCGGCAAAATTAGGTGGTATTGCCGCCAGAAATGGGGTTGGATGGGTGGCAATGCATATGTTGGGAGACCCAACCACTATGCAATCTGATCCAAAATATGAAGATGTAGTCAGTGAGGTAAAGGAATTCCTAATAACAAAGGCCGGTAATGCAACTAAACTGGGAGTTAGAGAAGTTTGGATAGATCCCGGTTTTGGTTTCGGCAAGACTGTTGACGATAATGTAAAATTGCTTAATGCAATTTCCGAATTTGTAGTTACCGGATTTCCTGTTTTGGTCGGCGTTTCAAGAAAGTCCTTTTTGGGTAGAATTAGTAAGTTGGAAGCACAAATTTTAGGAGACAAATTAGTATCTGTGGACAAACGGGTTTCATTGTCAGTCGCCGCAGCACTGTACAGTGCGCTGCAAGGCGCCAAAATGGTTCGAGTCCATGATGTATTGGAGACATTCCAAGCTTTTAAGTTGCTGGAAGAATTAAATAAGGTATTGTAGATGATGATGCGAGGCAGGTGGGCTGCCGGTATTAAACCGAAGGATTTTAGGTGGATTATTGCCGATCATTTGGCAATATGTGAAAGACCTGGCGGATATGGTTCAAGCCACCGAAAAATCAGGAGACAAGAGGAGATCCTATGGCTAAAGGCCAATGGTTTTACCAGAATCGTTTCCATCATGCCTTCCGAGCATAATTTACATGCATATGAAGAATTTCACGTTCCTTATGAACATCTGCCGATTCCTAAAAACGCCGATCTAAAACTATATTTGCCTGCATTATATAACTCCTTTAGGGACGCAATTGAAAATGGGGAGAGAATTATGGTGCATAGCGAAGAGGTCACAGACTATCTCATAAGCATCGTCGGAGGATTTTTACTGTGGGCTAAATTACTTGAAAACGGACCCCAAACTGTAACATTGCTTGAAAAACTTTCCGAACAGACCTTTGGAAATGTGGGAAGAACTGTTATTACTAATGTACTGCAGATAGATCCCATTGACAGACCTTTTCACATAAGAAGAACTTCACTGTTTAAGTGACCGACAGGATTGAAATCCGAGGAATCAGATGTTCGGGGATTCACGGTGTATTAGAATTCGAAAGGTTAAGTCCTCAAGAATTTTTAGTTGACGCATTGTTATTTGGTGACTTCGCCGTTGCTTGTGAAACTGATGACTTAGACAAAACGGTCGATTATTCCAAAATTGTCGATTTGATAAGGGGAGTTATTGAAGGCGAACACAGTGACTTGCTTGAAAATTTGGCGTTTAAAATCGCAGATAATATAAGATCTCTGATTTTGACAAGCGACGTACTGGTTAATGAAGTACGTGTAAAGGTAACAAAGACTCATCCTCCGATCGATAACATCAATGCCGTTAGCTTCGATATCTCTTTAAA
>DAIDJA010000213.1 GCA_027451605.1 Acidimicrobiales bacterium | reverse complement strand
AAAGTTGTTCGCCGAAACTTTTCCGCCTGTAATAGAGCGCGGTGAAGGAGTCGTTGCAATTGATCGCTTAAGTTATTTGGCCGAATTCGCTCAAATGCAGCTTTCGGGGATCAAGCACCTTATACTGCTAGAAGCCAAAACTCCTGTTTCATTTTTTGCATATCCCTTTATTTCCAGCAGTTTAACGATTCCGTCTGACTGCGAAGTTGTGCAATTCTGTGACCACACTAATGACTCCATCGCCGCCCTTGAAATACTCGCAGACAGATTGGACGCATCGAATTTCAATATAGATACCTCAGCGGAGTCAAGACCCGAAGATACGTCGTCAATTAGCGGAAGTCTGGACGCCAAAAAATTGGCTCAGATAGTCGGCGATCTATTACCGGAAAATTGTATTGTCTCAGACGAGTCCAACACTGCAGGTATTTACCTATCTAAAGCTACCGAAAATTCCCCCATTCACCGATGGATGTGCCTAACCGGGGGGTCAATAGGACAGGGTATGCCACTGGCTACGGGTGCCGCCATAGCTGCTCGCGGTCAAAAAGTGATCAATATCCAGGCCGACGGCTCTGCAATGTACACGATTCAATCTCTGTGGACTCAATCCAGAGAGAACTTGGACATAGTGACAATTATCTTGGATAACCAGCGATATGCTGTACTTGAAATGGAGTTGGCTAGAGTCGGTGCGGTTAACGAAGGAAAAATTGCTTCTTCGATGCTAGATATTTCAAATCCCAGCATTGACTTCGTCTCAATCGCCAAAGGCTTCGATATCGAAGCTTTTCGCACAGAAACCGCAGAGGAATTTAGAAATGCGTTCGCCAAGTGCCTTTCGATAAAAGGGCCGACTTTGATACACGCAATCCTCCCCGTTGGTTTGGCAATTTAAATAAAGTTAATAAAATTGTAACTTTTGGGAGTTCGGCATAAATAAATTTATATTACGAGTAATTTTGTCGCAAAAATAAAAAACTTTAACTATGTTCCCGATGAATATGGGCTAATGGAATCTGCATCCTTTAAAGCCGGTAAAGCTTTAATACTCTATGACGATGATTGTAGTTTTTGCAAAGCTACTAAAAATATTGTCCTGAGGTGGATTACCGACCGTGAAAAGGTCTCATGGCTACCTTTCAGTTCAGATCAGGCCGGTGAGATTCTAAATACGCTTGATGAAGACAGATATGAGTCTGTAGTTTTCGTCACACAAGACGGTAGAGTTTTACGATATGAGGATGCAATTATTGCAATTTTAAAGTTAAATGACAACTTTAAGTTGATATTAGGGCATATATACGCTAAAAAGCAGCTAAGGGTTTTACTGAGAAGATCATATATTTGGATTGCCCACCACAGAAACCTTGCCTTAAAATTTATACCAAAATCATATCGTGACCTACCTTAATCCTGTATAGCTGCTACTATATTGGTTAAATTAAGATTAGAATCAGGTAAAGATATTTTACCTTTAAAATGGAGATTCATGTCAATCACAATTAAGCTTACAAAAAAAGTTGCGATAATTACTGCCTTGCTAATTTCAGTCGCCTTAATGGGAGCATGCAGTTCAAATTCGAATAAAAACAGTGCTTCATCGACTAGCACTACGACAGTGAACAGATTTAATTTCGGAACAGTTTCATATAACCCAAAGGCAACCGGTATTCCAAGTTTTTATACTCCACCGAACAACCTACCCAATAAACCGAATGGGACTTTAATCAGATATCAAAAGGTATTGGGTGTTCCGGGCGTTCCTTCCGGTGCAACTCTATATAGAATTATGTTCTATTCGAAAACAATATATGGCAAAGGTATTCCCGAATCTGGCTATGCCATTGTCCCTCCCACCCCCGCTCCTGCCGGCGGCTACACAATCTTAAGTTGGGCTCACGGTACTACGGGGGCTGCTCCAATTTGCGCTCCTTCGATTTTCCAAAGTTTTGTTTATCTTCCCCCGGGGTTAAATAACTTTATTACAGATAACTATTTGATAGCCGCAACCGATTATGAGGGTCTTGGAACTTCGGTAACTATTCATCCATATCTTTTAGGTCAATCTGAGGGCCAGGGAGTATTGGATGCCGCAATAGCTGCCCAACAGATACCCGGAGTTAACGCCAGTAACAAGGTATTTATATACGGGCACTCACAGGGAGGTCAGTCTGCATTATTTGCGGGTCAGCTGGCACCAACCTATGCCCCTTCACTTAAGATTCTGGGAGTCGTTGCCGCTGCACCGGCAACGGGATTCCAGTTCATTGTCGAAGTGACCCCAACAGACAACTCCGTATTGGCGTTCACTTTTCCCATGCTGTGGACATGGTCACAGGCCTATACTAATTTTCCGACTTCATTAATTTTCACGAAAGAGGGTATGCAAATTGGATCACAATATGTCGGTTCTGTCTGCGACGGCAACCTCGGTGCTATATTGAATAATTATCCGGCCTCAGATTTATTTCAGCCCAATGCCTCTTTAAATGGGGTAGTACAAGATTTTGCAATGCAAAATGATCCGGGATCTGTACCAATTCCCGCACCCATATTAATTGTTCAAGGCACGGCAGATACCACTGTATATCCACAATTTACAGATTTCAATGTCCAACAAACCTGTAAAGTTACCAACGACTCACTCGATTATGTGCTTCTTTCGGGTGCCAATCACAGCACAATAGTTTCTGATGAGGCGTTGCCGATTTCACAATGGATGCAGGCAATTGCCGCAGGAACTCCCAATAACTCTACCTGTGGACTCAACCCTGACTATATAAGCGGTCCCGGTACGGGGGTACCCTGATAAGGTTTGTGCGGAGCATTTGATTTAGGTTTTGTCATAACTAATGATCGAGCTTTGTTTTAGCATCGATATAAATTGATTTAAGGTGATCAAAATTCATTACAACATTTTCGGCGATAATTTCGCCATTAACAATTATAACGATTACGGATTTTCCAACAATTTTATACTCACGCCATGCTTTAGTTGAACAAATCACCCTCACCGCTCCCTGCGACAGATCTTCATTACGCTTAAGTCGATTTAAATCCTTTAATACAACAACAAATTCGACATCTTGTATCTCCGACTTGCGAAGTTTTGTGTCTTGCCAAATACCTTCGCAACTATTACAGCCATAGTCAAAAAACGCTAACAAATAGAGCTTGCCTGACATTAAATTTACTGTGGCAGATTCTCCATTCAGTTTTGTTCCAACTATATTCGGAGGTAGAAAGTCTTTTCTACCTCTACTAAAATCAATACTTTTAAATTGAGAATAGTCAATCTGTTCCGGAAAAGTACTTTCGTCGTTCATCCAACTAAATTATTGACTCATGAATTACACTATATACGTTATTTAATGCTGATTCGGTAACAAATTCTTCTTTGCTGTGAGCCAAACTTGCATCTCCCGGTCCAAAATTTATTGCCGGGATATCCAGCTTTGAAAAAAATGCCACATCGGTCCAGCCGAGTTTTGGTTTAATTCCAGCGGAATTTGATATAACGTTTTTAATTAAGTCGTTAGCTATTCCGGGTGGTGCGGCCTCCACCGCATCTATAACTTCACTCCTGTAACCGGCGGTTTCATCCAAAAATTGATTCAGATAATCACAAATGTACTTTACGGCCTCATCTACGACCTTATTGGGGGCGAATCGATATGAGGCAGTAATAACTACCTCATCAGGTATCACATTTGTCGCGATACCTCCGGCGACTAATACTGCCTGAAGGCTTTCACGATATTTCAATGAATCTATAGTGGACTGATGCAGCGTAGGCATCACATTCAACTGCGCATACGGTGCGCCATCCGAGCAGGTAGCCGCCGAGTATTCCTCCACCAGCGCCTGCGAAAAGAGCCAACTCATTCACACTGACC
>DAIDJA010000212.1 GCA_027451605.1 Acidimicrobiales bacterium | reverse complement strand
CAATCGCACAGTTCATCGTCGAGAAAGCCGCGTTGCCAGAGGTGCGTCAACTCGCCGGCGAAACAGACGTCGGGCGACCGTTCGAGGCACATCCCCAGCCACGTCGAGCCGTTCCGCCTTAGAGTCTTGATTCTGTGTTTTACGAAAAATAGGTATAACTATAAATTAGCAAAAATTAAGTTATTTTGCCACAAAGAATAGCCAATATTAAGATATTTGCAAATATCATTACGTTGCGTGATAATTTTAGGGGAATTCTAAAATTAACTACTTTACGTTTAGCGGAATAATTCAGTATTCTCACTTTGGACAATATCGCCTTTTGGTTCTAAAGTTTTTAAACGCTTAATTTCTCCTTTAATTAATCCGGAGTATCTAGACGAATTGAAATACCGATTTTGCCTCAGATAAAGAGGAGGACTCGGAGAGTCGATAATCAGAAGCGACTCTTCGGGTCCAAATGCAACTTTATTCGGGGGCAATACTTTAACTGTACCTGTCGATTTAGTTACGTTACTTAATTCAAGCTTTGGTCGATTTCCTAGTGCCTTAAGAACAAGTTTATCTCGAGGTTTAAGATTTCTGGAATTGAAATTTAAACTGAACTTTTCAACTTCTTTTTCACCTGCAAGTGTTGAGATGGCCTCAACGGTCTTTTTATCGGATACGCCGGCAAAGATAGCTTTTGTAGGAAATAGTGTTAAAAATCCTTCGGCAATAGTTCCGTACTTAGCGACAGCCTGACTTAAATCTTGAAAACAAGCTATCGTGGTAATACCCTGTCCTCCTCCTTCGGCAACCAGTCCCGATAAAAATGGTATTTTAGCTGACTGACCCAATTCATCTAAGGCAAAAAGTAATCGTTCGTTATTCAAATTTAATTTACCCGGTATTGAGTCAATCTCGTTAAAGTATTTATACCCTTCTGCCTTAATTGAATCCAAAAGAGTAACAATCAAAGGTGCCAACCTGGATTGCTCGGCTCCCGAAGCGGGAATGTATAATGTGTCAGTAGATCTAATAAATTCTGCAGGATAGAAATTGGTGTCGACTGAGCTGCTAAGCACTTTAGAGGACTTATATACCGTCAGCAGCGAAGCAGCGGTGGAAAATATGCCGGAGAGTTCCCTATCTTCGGTGGTCAATATTCCGGCAAGCACATATTTTGCCATTGAATCTGAATCAAATTTATCTATTGATTCGGCCGCCCATGAAATATCTCGGGTCAGTATGCTCAAGACAACATCTTTTATCGGGCGCTTTGACAAAAATGCGGCATATATCAAAGGACCAATGAGAGCTTCGGCTCTTTCGTTCCAGTGGCTTGCTTCTAAATTACTCACAGTCATAGCCGAGGCAACCATTAAATTGCTAACACGTAGTGCACTCTCCCAGTCGACAACTGCATCCAGAGGAGACCACCTTATCTTTTTTATCGGCAAATCGTTAAATTCTGAAATATCAACAGAATCGGTTGGATCAAAAATCCAGACTTTACCTACAAGTCCCCTTGATTTAGCCGTAATTTTGAATATGTCCGACTTGGTAGACAAAGATACCACCGGACCTAAATTACTAAAAATTGAAGGTATTATAAAGGCTGAACTTTTCCCGGATCGAGAAGGCCCGAGAACCAGAACCGGTCTTTCCGGATTTGAGTAACGGAGTTTTCCGACAGGTGTGATCCCAAGAGGTAACCCGCCTTTATTTGCCAGACCTTCCGCACGAATAAAAGCTAGGTTACGCACAGCATCATCAAACACCGTGTCATAATAACAAGTTAGTCTAAGTAAAAGTCTAAGTAGACCTTATAGTTAGAATTATACTTATTTAAACTATTGATCCTCTGATACCAAAGAATTAGTAAGCATCATCATTTCGTCGGTTGAAAGTCTGATCTCAGTCGATTCAATGCAGCTTTTTAAAGTTTCAGTGGAGCGACAAGTGGGAATCGGAATAACAATATGAGAAAGGTTTAACTCCCAGGCTAAAACTACCTGCTGTGCGGTTGCCTGGTGAGTTCCGGCTACATATTGAAATTCATGGGCCAGTTCTCCGATTCTTTTGGCCTTATCTGACCCGCCAAGCGGCGAATAAGCTATTAAGGCAATCCCAAACATGGTGCAAAATTCAATCATATCCAAAGAAGATTTGTCAAAAGGTGACAAACGGTTTTGAACGCTAACTATCGGAGCGACGCTTAAGGCAAGATTTAACTGATCTACACTAAAATTTGAAACACCAATATTGTTTATTTTTCCCTCATCTTTAAGTTCAACTAGAGCTCCCAAAGACTCTTCTAACGGAACGTTCTCATCGGGGGCATGAAGTTGGTAAAGATCTATGATTTCAACGCCTAAATTCTTCAGACTTTGTTCGCATGCTGATTTTAGATAATCAGGTTTACCGTTGGTTGGCCAAATTCCATGTGCAGGCTTACGTTTTCCACCCTTAGTGGCCACTCTAACTAATGAAGTATCGCCCTTGAACTCCTTAATCGCCTTGGCGACAAGTCTCTCTCCGTGACCGTGTTCGATCTCTGAATCCATACAGTAGCAATCGGCGGTATCCAAAAAATTAATACCGTTTTCAAGTGCCGTACAAATTAAATTAATCGCATCCTTCTCATCCGGTCTATTATTTAACGATAGCCCCATTGTACCTAGACCGATCTCACTGACGGTAAAATCACCTACTAATCTGCTATCCATTTTTATTCCACCTTACCGATGCTAACAACTGTTTAAAATACACTTAATAATAGTTTAAGTCGTTATCTTATCGACTTACAACATAAAATCTAAAAATGTCATAACCGCGGCGACAGATTTTCTGGACCTGATAGACCAAAATATCTCAAATGCATGCTGGGCGCCCGTTAAATTTGCAAAACATATTACATTACCGCTACTGCGGTATTTTTCAACAAATTCAATCGATTCTTCTATCGGAACAAGCAAATCTTTATTTCCGTGCAATATAAACATATCCGGTCCTTGACTCATATCTCTTAAAAGCGGTGAAGCGCTTTCCCATCTTGTTCTGTCTTGACGCAACGATGACTTAAAAACATACTTAGAAACCATGGAAATAAGCTGGCGTGTCTGAACCTTTAAGCTGTTAGTTAGATCCAGCACAGGATAAATAGGTACGCATGCTTTAAAACTCGTATCGGCATCTTCGAAACCCGGCTGATATTCGGGGTCGTTAAAGCTCAAAGCGGCAAGTGATACAAGATGGCCTCCCGCTGACATTCCCAGTAAAGCTATTCTGTCTTTATCGCCGCCAAAATTCTCAACATTTTGTTTTATCCAGACCAATGCAGCTTTTACATCCACAATGTGATCCGGCCACGTAGCCTTAGGCGACAGCCGATAGTTTATAGTCACACAAACATAGCCGTTTTTAGCAAGAGTGTGTATGTGCGGAAGTCCCTGATTTTCTTTTTGGCCTATAATCCAGGCACCGCCGTGTACCACTAAGACTACGGGTTTTAATTTCGAAGACTGTGAGTCATTTGATTCGGTAATAGAGATTTTTTCTGCATATATATCCAACTTATGACGCTTCAGTTCATCGTCGCAATATGAAATGTTCTTTGTCTTTTGAATTGCTCGCGGTTTTATGGGAAACGGAAAAATCCTACCCGTTACTACTTTTTTACAATTGGCTCTAAAAACTTGTTCGACAGATTCAGATTCTAAAACCGTTATATTCTCGGCCAAGGTTCTCTCTAATATAGCTGCAGCTCTAAGAGAATTTCTAATATGATAGGCCAAAATAAAAATATTGATTACGATTAAAAATTCTATATGTCATAGAAAACAAATAGTTGTCTCCTGATGTTATACCCGTACCCGCAATAATTCCTAAAAATTCACCTTGCTGTAAAATTATTTTACTACTG
>DAIDJA010000211.1 GCA_027451605.1 Acidimicrobiales bacterium | reverse complement strand
GCTACCGGTGTATTTGTATCACAGGACCCCCTAATTAATCAGACTAATCAGGCATATGTATATTCAAATGATAATCCGGTGGGGAACTGGGATCCGAGCGGGAAGATGACGGTCGGTTTCTGTGGATCGCTTGCTATTTCAGCTGGGATTTATTTGTCCTCCCAAGCTTGTTTGACTAGAACAGTTGGTGTTCAAAATGATGATATTGGAATTGTGGGAACTGCGGCATTTGGTGGGGGTCCATCATTTTCTGGTTCGGTCAACGGAGCTATTCAGATTACAAATGCACCCACTCTTGATGATCTACGTGGACCATTTGTATTCTTAACCCTTTCGGCTGGAGAGGAAGGGCAGGTAGGTTTAAATGTTTTCATTGGCGATGGTAGTAATAATAAGGCCATAATCGGCGTAGATATCTTTGGAGGTGTAGCTTTTAACTTGACTGAAGGTTTGCCCTTATCATTCGCAGCTGGATTTTCAGTGACTGGGGTTCATATTGTTCGAAGATGGGAAGTAGCTGATGTTTTGAGAGGGTTGTGGGATCAACAGGCCATTGTAGATAATTTATCACCTCTAGTAATCAGCAGGTATCTGAAATTTGCAATTACAAATTCTAAAGCTGAATCCAATAATTCATTTAAGACTTCACGGCACACACAATGCAAGTAGCTAACTGTTTTCAGAGAAGATCATTAGGGTTCTTGGTTTTAATTAAATTTGGATGAATAATGGGCGGAATCATTGTTATTTTGTGTTGGATTGCAATGGGTGGGATAATAGTTCTCGTTTGGTCACTTAAGAAACACCAACTTAGCTTCACGAGTACCTCGCTGGAGATAACAGCTACCGATACTCTTTTATTCAAAGGAAATATCCGAGTATTTTCAGAACCTCTATATATTGGCTGTAACTCAGAAATGGTATATCAGGTATCTATATTTACCAGCGGTATATTAATTACACCGAGTAGTGTGATTCCACTATTAATTCCTTTTGAATACCTAATGTTACCAACATGGAAGATTTCTAGTAGGGATATTCTCAAAATCGAAAGACAGAGTTACAAGCTTCCGGCGAGAAACAAAGCCTTTTATGGTTATAAGATTAGCTACCTTGATCAGGGATCAATCAAGTGCCTTGGCATCTTTACTATCGATTTAATTTATTCTAAGCTTGCATTATCTGAAGGACGAATCTGCATAGAGTAACACTATTAGGAGAAATGTGAACAATGCCGGGTTTTTGTAAGACCAGATTAGTTGTGTAATTGAGGCTGTAAACATTTATGTGAATCACTCCGGGTTCTGATACACCTTTTTTCTTCAGTAGATTTTAGTTAATCATAATATTTTCATTGGTGCTCTACTGGGGTATCATAATTTGAGTATTCCTGTTATTATTTACCACCCATTACGATAATTATTTACCACTTGGTGGCAGCCGCTCGGTTTTGATAATACCCTTTATTTAAATTCTGTATATTCCGAAATAATTTGCCACCGATTCCGAAAATAACTTGCCACCGATTCCGGAGCAAATCTGCCACCGATCCTATTTCCAGGCCAGTTCGGTTTTCTAAATCAATTATGAACTAATTACATAAGTGTAACTATGAATTTGATAAAATCGAACATATGTTTACCTTAGGGATCGACCCCGGATTGACCAGATGTGGATACGGATTAGTTGAACCGCATTCAAATAACCGCAATTCATGGACGGTAATCAAGGCAGGAATTTTAACAAGTAATTTTGGCGATCAGGTACATTTGAGGCTTCTTGAAATATACTCTGAGTTAACTACTCTGGTAAAACAAACACGGCCGGATGCCATCGCAGTAGAAAAGGTATTTTTTAAGGTCAATGTAAAGACAGCAATGGCAGTTGGGCAGGCATCAGGAATTGCGTTATTGGTGGCAGCCGAAAATAGTATTCCGGTTTTTCAATACGGTGCGACCGAGGTCAAACAGGCAGTTGTCGGATATGGTCAGGCGACCAAAACTCAAATGCAGACTATGGTGGCAAAATTGGTTGGGTTGGAAAAAATACCCGGTCCTCCTGATGTTGCAGATGCCATCGGCTTGGCGATTACCCATCTGATAATGATTCCATATTTAGAATCTGTTAACAAAGCTTTGGAGAAGACGAGATGATAGGTTACTTGACTGGATCAGTTATCAAAGAGGCTTCGAGAAATTCAAACTTAGTTATAGATGTAAACGGAGTCGGATACAATGTTGTTGTTACCCCAAAGACATTTTCATCGTGTTACAATGCCTCCGGAAGTGTATCTCTTAATATTTTTACCAGGGTAAAAGAAGACGGAATTACTCTATACGGGTTTGAAAATTTGGCTCAACTATCGGCTTTTGAAAAACTAATTTCGATACACGGGGTTGGAGCTGCATTGGCGTTGACGATTTTGGCAAGTTTAAGCTTAAATGATCTCGGGGAAGCTATTTTAACCAACGATGTAAAATTATTGTCCACGATACCTGGTATAGGTTCTAAAACTGCTCAGCGGTTAATTATCGAACTTAAAACCGCACAGTTCGGTGAAATCGACCATACAATATCGTCGATTGATTCAGTTGCGATTGGAACCGGTCTGGGAACGAAACAGGTTGTAAAACAGGCCCTGACTGAACTCGGGTATAGTCAACTTGAAATTAGAGCGGCAATTGAAATTGCCGACGATGATCTATCGGAAGAAGAGCTGCTCAAGGCCGCCCTTAAAAATTTAGTATCTCAGCATTAGCTGAAACAATTAAAACAATACAGTTACAGGTTATTTTATGTCAAAACAGGAACTCATCGGAAAAGACAACTCGGAAGAAGAAATTAATCCTTTAGCGGACAATAATTATCATAACGATAGAAACGAATCCAACGTAGGTGAGGTCAATTTAGCTTCGGTTGACCTTACAATGCGGCCAAAATACTTAAAAGATTTCGTCGGTCAAAATGATATTTGCAACCATCTTAAAATTATGATTGAAGCAGCAAAGATAAGAAATCAGGCTGTAGATCATATTTTGTTTTCAGGTCCTCCGGGGCTCGGTAAGACCACTTTGGCTTCCATTGTGGCAAATGAGATGGGGGCAGGTTTTAGGGTTACCTCAGGTCCCATTCTATTAAGGGCAGGGGATCTTGCCGCTCTGTTAAATGATTTAAATGACGGGGATGTCCTGTTTATCGATGAAATTCATCGGCTGTCGCGACAGGTTGAAGAAGTACTTTATCCTGCGATGGAAGACAATCAGTTGGATATCCTAATCGGGAAGGGTGCCACCGCAAGAACCCTGAGGATTGAGCTCGCCAAATTTACACTGGTTGGTGCCACCACGAGAACCGGGCTTTTAACATCACCTTTACGCGATCGATTCGGGCATATCTCACACGTAGATTTCTATGATGAGGGTGATTTAACCACGATCGTGTTGCGGGCCGCCAAATTATCCGATATTCCCATTGAACAGAGTGCTGCGGTTGAAATAGCTCGCAGGTCGCGCGGAACGCCCAGGATTGCCAATAGGTTGTTTCGTCGAGTAAGGGATTTTGCACAGGTTAATGCAGACGGAAATATCACTGATAATGTCGCAGTTGATGCTTTAAATACCTATGGAGTTGATAAACTTGGATTGGATAAAGTCGATCGCGAGATTATCGAAATGCTTTGTGTCAGATTCAGCGGTCAGCGTGTCGGTTTGAACACTTTGGCGGCTTCGGTTAGCGAAGAACCGGAAACGATTGAAGATGTTTATGAACCATATTTGCTAAAGCTTGGATTAATGGATCGTACTCCGAGGGGACGAACAGCTACGTCTAAAGCATATGATCATCTCGGTCTTAAACTACCGATCGGTCAAAATTTGTTTAGCTAAAATGTTTATCCGTTATTTATATTTTTTATTTAGGATGTTTT
>DAIDJA010000210.1 GCA_027451605.1 Acidimicrobiales bacterium | reverse complement strand
TTCATAAGCGCATCAGCCTCAAGCTTCCCAATCGCGTGCTGATGGACTCGCCAGAGCATCGTTTTCGACTCGGTACGGAACTTCGGCGTCTGCGACCGAAAATTGTGCTGACTACGGCAGGCAGAACTCCGGCTCCGATGGTACCCATAATCACCATAACCACCAGCAGTAGATCAGACTTATTGGAACTAATCGACCTTACCGAAAGAATTGACTGGAGCCAAGTTGTTATGGCTATGAATGCTCCGAAGCCGATTGCGGCAATTCCAAGAAGCGCCAAAAAGGATTTTGACTTAATTAAAGTAAGTGCGCCTTTAATATCCTCTTCGGCGAAACTAACATAGAGAGGTTTAATCCTAAATATAGCGATAATTAAAATTACGGTAAGAACCAAAGTAACCCAAGCTTCTATCTTTAACAGGTTTGATATTTCCGAAATGTGCAATACCATACCAAATACATTCGATACCAGCATCCCAAAAAACAGTGCCGCAGAACAGAATGCCAAACCGTTCGGCCTATCCTTTTCGTCCAAATATTCACCTGCCGCTCTGGTAATTGCATTTAAAAGCAGCGGCTGTGAAATTGCCACCATAATCTGTCCTGCAACTATACCGCCGAAAGATCCGGAAATGCCCCTGACTAATGCTCCGACCGAATTCAATATCGCACCGGCGGTAAGTGCCCACTTAAAATTTTTATCCAAAGCCTTGCCAAACGGAATTGCAAAGACAAAATATGCAAAAGGAAATATTTCAGCCAAGAGTCCGATTGTATTCCCTGAAACATGGTAAAACTTAGCCGCAGGTGTGGTTATCGGAGCAAATGTGAGCCACAACATCTGATTGGTGGAACACACCAATCCATATATAACGACGAAAAGCCATCGCTTGGAACGGGAATGCATCTATTCTAAATTACTACTTACTGAAGCATTATATGGGGATTCTAAAGACATAGGACAGAACATGTTGTGGATCTCAACGTCAGACAGACGGGACAGATATTCAAGAGATCCGGACAAATCTATAGCAATGAGAAATAATTTACTTTGAGAATGAAGTGACTTTATTAAAAATCAACTCCTTTAAACAAAATATCACAAAATATCTAAAACAATGAAATTCATTTTATATAGGACATAAATAAACCAATAGTAAATTTTTATTTAAGATCTTGTCAGTTTGAACTTTTAGGATGATAGACGAGAAGAGCTAAGATCACAGAGTTTAAGCTTAATTGTACCGGTGGTACTAACCGCGAGCCTATAATTTTTGAGGACTTAACATTTTTATAGAGCACCTTTTACTTAAGTATATTATGCACAATGCCAAAATCTCCATAGAAAAGATCACCGGAGGATCAAGCAGAATCACAGATGTTAGGGCCAACGAATTAGGACTCTTTTATCTGGAAACCAGACCCAAAGAATCCGGCAGGTCGGTCCTTATCCATGCCTACAAACCTTTTCGAACAAAGATATACAGAAAGATTGATCTTACGGACAGACAAATTTCTGTCAGATCCGGAGTGCATGAATATGGAGGAGGAGCATATTTCGTATCGGTTGATTCAGTGTATTTTATTAACTCCAAAGATCAACAGATATATAAAGTACCCATAAACCAGAATAATAAAATCAGATCTGCCCCCGTTAAGATAACCGATAATCCCCGATCAAGGTTCGCAGACATAGACATAAATTCCGAAACAAATTTAGTTGCCGCAATTATGGAGACTCACGGAAAGTCCGGTGTTCAAAATAAAGTAGTTGCCGCCGATTTGACGACCGGAAGAAAATATCTACGGTGGAACGAAATTGAAACTAGTCATGATTTCTGCTCCACACCGAGAATTAGTCCTGACGGAAAACATATTAGCTATCTAGTCTGGGATCATCCCAATATGCCGTGGGACAAGACAAACTGGAAAGTAGCCGAAATATCAACTGCCTCAGGTGCAGTTGAGATAAAGCGTAAGTTTCAAATAAGATCCGATTCACCACAGTCAAGTTACTCACTGATAAATACTCAGTTTCTCAATGACGACACCCTTTACGGTATCTCTGACTCATTTAACGGATATTTAAATCCGGTTACGGCATCGCTGAGCCTCAAACGCTTTAAAAACTTAGTCGAAAAGGAGGCCGAATTTGGATGGCCGCACTGGATTTTTGGCAGAAATATGATTGTAAATATCGGTAATGAAAGATTTATCGGTGCATACTTTAACGGAGAAAAATGGACTCTCTGCTTAATGGAAAATGGTTCGATAACCGACATCAAATCTGACCTGGTTAACATTTCAACCATCACCTCAAGCAAATATGGTGATCCGGAGACAAAATACAAACATACAGTCTATGTACTTGGAACAACAAAGACCAAACAGTCCGAAATCTATAAAATTACCGTTCAGGATTCTGGTTCGCCTAAGATCACATCGCTAAATTTGAAACCGAGAAGCGATCTTCCGCGAAATTTTTTCGACGACCCAACGTCAATAACTATAAAGGACCAAGAAGGGGACAACTTAAATTTTATCTTTCACCGGCCGAAACATGCATTTATTAAATCCCTGTCCGGCCAATACATAAAACCGGTAATCATACAGATGCATGGCGGACCCACTTCAATGGCAGAGCCCGGCAGTAACTTAATTACCGCATTCTTTAACAATTTGTCCATTGGGGTGGCAGAGGTAAACTACAGAGGATCATCGGGATTTGGCCGTAAATACCTGCAGAGTCTTTACGGAAACTGGGGACTTTACGATCCTATAGATGCAAATAGAGTTGCCCAATTTCTGATAGACAATAACATGGCAACTTCGGGTCATCTAGCCATAAGAGGGTCATCGGCGGGAGGCTACAGTGTCTTAATGTCTATCGCAAAGTATGACATTTTTAGCGGCGCGGTTAGCTATTACGGAATCGCTGATTTAAACATGCTTGCAAAAGACACTCACAAGTTTGAAGCCCGATACTTGGATAAACTTATAGGCGCTCAAAAGAGTGAAAGCAAGAAATATCTTGAGCGATCTCCGATCAATTTGATATCGTCCATCAAGACACCGCTATTAATATTTCAGGGCGACTTAGACCCGGTAGTTCCGAAAAACCAAGCGCAGTTAATTTACGAAGCCCTAAAGGCTAACGGAGTAAAAACAAAACTAATGGTATTTGAAGGCGAATCCCATGGCTTTAGAATGTCCAAAACTACCAAACGATGTCTCGTGGCTGAAGTAAAGTTTTATAGTGAGATATTTGATTATGATTTTAATAAATACATAAGATGAGCCGGGACAATATTTATTTCAGGCAATTTTTATCGGGACAAGATTTTGCCAAAGACAATCCCGTGGCCGTCCAAATGGTTAATTTTGTTTATGCCATAGGAGACTTAAATACCAAAGAGTGTTTTCTGGTTGATCCAACTTATAGCGTTGATGACCTTTTGTCCTGTATCGAAAAGGACTCAATGAATCTTAAAGGAATTCTTTTAACCCACTATCATGCAGATCATGCCGGAGGCAACCTTTTCGGTCATCAGATAGAAGGCTCAAAAGAACTACTCGATAAAGTCACCGTTCCGGTCTATTGCAACAAAGATGAAAAAGAGTGGTTAACAAAAGGATCCGGCCTTGATGCCGATGATTTAATACAGCGTGACTCAGGCGACATTGTGACCGTCGGAGATGTAGAGATAAAGCTCATAGCAACTCCGGGACATACACCGGGATCACAGTGTTTTTTGGTAGACAATCTACTTGTCGCCGGGGACACGCTATTTCTTGACGGATGCGGCAGGACAGATCTACCGGGCTCTGATCCAGAAAAAATGTATGACAGCCTTATAAATAGATTAAGCAAACTTGACGACAGCACCGTCGTATATCCGGGTCATTTTTACTCGCAGGAACCATTTGACAATCTGGGAGAGGTGAAGGTTTATAACCC
>DAIDJA010000209.1 GCA_027451605.1 Acidimicrobiales bacterium | reverse complement strand
TAATATTCCTTCCTTTGTCAATGCGTTGTTGCCTAAAAGCATTGCTGTAGGTTCACCGCTTTTTATGATCTGGACAACGTTTTCAAGTATCTCGTCATCAGGGTTAACCTTAGCTTTGGCGGGTTCGGCGACCGTCGGCACAGCACCATCGGTCCAGGCCAAGTCTGCCGGTAGGACAACTGTCGCTACTCCACGCGGAAATGACATGGCAGCCGTGATACCGGACGCTACGTCACCGCAAAGATCTTCAGTTATTTCAGAAGACTTAAAAAACTTTGACATCGGTGTGGCTAATCCCTTTACGTCCGATTCAAGCGGAGCATCAAATCCGTGATGGTATGTGGCGTGATCGCCCACAATGTTAACGATCGCACTAAAGGCACGTTTTGCGTTGTGAAGATTTGCCAAACCATTACTCAATCCGGGCCCCAAATGAAGCAACGTTGCCGCCGGCTTTCTTGCAACCCTATAGTATCCGTCAGCCGCACCTGTGGCTACGCCTTCAAAAAGGCAAAGCACGCTTTTCATTTTTGGCGAGGAATCCAATGATGCCACAAAATGCATCTCAGAAGTGCCCGGATTCATAAAGCAAGTGTCTATTCCGGAATTTAATAAAGTTTCAATTAATGCCTGCGCGCCGTTCATATACTCTCCGTAACATATTAAAGGATTTGATCATTTGATAAGTAGTTATTATTCTACATTCGGGAATTGTTAAATTCAATTTTAAGGGATTAGGTGACCCGGATTGAACAAATTGGTTGGATCCAGGGTAGCTTTAATTTGGCGTTGTATCCTTAATTTGACTTCGTTTTCAAGTTTTGCAAAGTAAGGAAGTTTTTCGGTCCCTATTCCGTGCTCACCGGAAACAGCCCCTCCCAAGTCGGTACCGAGTTTTAGGATCTGATACATGACTTCATGAAGTTTATTCGGGTCGCTCTGAAAAACTGAGAGATGAACGTTCCCGTCTCCGACATGACCGCAACCGGCGATAAGTGACCCGCTTTCTTGTGCGATTCGTCCGACCTTATCCAAGTAATTGGCCATAGTTGAGCGCGGGACTACAACATCGATAATATCATTGGCGTGCATGGCTTTGGCTACCCAAAAGGCCTTTTCTCGCGCATCTACAATTGCGGTTCCGGCCGTCGGAGGCAGAGAATATATGTCCAAAGCTCCTGAAGAATCCAAAATTTCTCCCAAACTTGCGAGATCTTGTTCCAGCCGATTGGAATCGTTTCCTTCCAGCACTATTAGCAGATAGGCCTGAGCACTTGATTTAATCGTCTCGGGTATTCCAAGATCTATTCCGGCTGATCGGGTAGTCGCATCAATGGCCAGAAAGTCCAAATATTCTAAGATTGACGGCATTACTCCCGTATTAATAATCCTTGGGATTGCTTCAGTTAATTCTTTAAGCGTTTTAAACGGCGACAGTACCGTAACAGATTCTTTAAACTTTATTGAAAGCTTCAAAGTAAGCTGGGAGAACAGACCCAGTGTACCTTCTGAACCTATGAATAATTGTGTGAGGTCGTAGCCGGTAGATGATTTGAGAAACTTACCGCCCGTGACCAGTTTGTCGCCGTTCTCCAAGATAACGTGCATTCCCAGAATGTGATTTCTTGTCACTCCGTATCTGACAGCCTTCATTCCACCCGCATTGGTGGCTGCGTTTCCCCCTATTGTCGCACTCGACTCACCCGGCTGAACCGGATATATCAGTGAATGTTTTGCCAGTTCCTCATTCAGTTGTATTAAGGTAACGCCGGGTTCGATTATGGCCATGTGATTTTCCAGGTCAATTTCAAGAATTTTGTTCATTTTAGAAAAACTAACCACAACCGATTGGTCTATTGCATTGCATGCGCCGCTCATTCCCGAACCTGATCCCCGGGGAACTAATGAAAACCTCTTTTCTTTGGCGAGTCTTATTAAATTGACGAGTTGTTCTTCATCTGTCGGAAATACTACCGCCAGTGGAGTTTCATGGCTGGCGGTAAGTGATTCGTCGTGTGTTAACTCGGGAGTTATATCTTGGGTTAACACATTTTCGGTACCAAAGATATTAATTAATTCATCCCGGATGGAATTGCTTGCAATAGGAGTTGTTGTCATATATCTTCCTTGATAAAAATTGCGTCGATAATATAGAGTGTTTTACGTCAAACCGGACATAAATATTGTAGCTTTTAAAAAGTTTGCATACGATGAATAAAGGGTATAGATTATTTAGCACAATAAATTATCAAGAAAAAAAAGACCCTTTTAATGTTTATCTAATCGTAATATTTGAAACTTTAGGCTCCTAAATTAAATCTTGCCGCATTAAAAATTCAAATCTCAATTTGCTTGAATTAAGTTGTATGAACTAACATTTAACGATCGGAAACGATTAATGGTTCGGAGATGAAAAATAAGTCCTTTTAGCAAAGTCGCAAGTATCAAGTATCTTATGGTTATTATCGGCGCTTTCACCGGTAGCAAGTAAATCGCCAGGGGCTTAAACAATACCCGGACAAATAAATTGCGGTAGGGCTGAAGGCAAATCTTGTAAATTTAAGATATTAAAGCATATAATTTGGAGATTAACATGATTAAATTATTACAAATTAAAAGGAAAAGCCAAATTGGTGTGATTTTTATGGCCTTGTGCGCGCTTTTTATGGCATCGTGTTCTACTTCTGCGGGTGGATCGGCGATTTCGTCAGCTTCTCTGACAGGACCGGGAGCAAAACCATTGCCATGGTTGCATGTTGTCGTACCGACTAATGGAGTACCGTATCTTGCGGACCCCAACAATAGGAGGGTAATTTTAAGGGGGGCGGCCGCTGTCGGCTTGCAGGATCTGTCCGCCACGCCAGGCGGTCCGGCACTTTTTCCGATAAACCCTTCCGCATACCAAGGAAGTTGTCCGCCCGCATCGGTTTACTCTCCGCAGCCGCCACTTTGTGAGAAGCAGGCAAACATTTCAGAATATTCACAGTCGGTATCCCCCGGGAGCGGCAATGATTTTGCGCAAATGAGAGAGCTGGGCTTTAATCTTGTGAGGCTGGTGCTAAATTGGAGTCAAATTGAACCATCTCCCGGCAAATATTCGGATCAATATTTAGCCAGGGTTTCGCAGGTGGTTTCTTGGGCAGCTCAACAAGGTATCTACATTATTTTAGATATGCACCAAGATCAATATTCAAGGTATATATTACCGGTAGCCAAAAACAAGGCTCCGTCAGGCTGTCAGCCTTCGGGCGGTTCGGACGGAGCTCCAAAATGGGCGATATTTACCTACGGGAAACCCGCATGTGCGATGTTTGGGCAAAGCGCGCTCAACCCGGCTTCTTCGGCAGCTTTTTATGCTTTTTGGAACAACCATGAAGTTCCGGGCAAGAAAGGTGAATCTCCCGGAACCGGTCTTCAGGATCATTACATAGGAGCCTTGGCGTTTTTGGCAAACAAATTTTCGGACAATTCCACGGTCGTCGGCTATGAACTTATGAACGAGCCTCAGCCCGGCACACTGTCAAATCCGCCATTGATGAACCTATACCAATCTTCGACCCAACAGTTATATCCTTTTTACAAAAAGGCAATTGAAGCACTTACCGGAGTCACGGACGGAATGAAAGAGTGTCCTAAGGCTGATCCATGGCAGTCTCGGTGCGCTTACCCCAAGTTGGCAAATGTGACACGTCAATCTATCTTTTTTGAGCCGATCGCCTACAGAAATCTCATTGATTTCTCGCCTCAGATCTCAAGACCATTTTCTTCCTATAGTAATCTGGTCTATGCGCCACATATCTATACTCATGCCTTTACTGCCGACGGTTTTATAGGTTATACCCCTCAGAACAGTCCATATCCTCCCTCTTATACATTCGGATATCAGACTGCAGAGTCCGATGCCATTAATATGCATGCGGCAGTAATTGTTACGGAATACGGTGCGGGAGTCAACTACGATAATTCAATA
>DAIDJA010000208.1 GCA_027451605.1 Acidimicrobiales bacterium | reverse complement strand
TATCGATACCATTCAAAGGCTTTGCCGATACAACAGGAACGCGTAATGGTTGTTGTATCCGGGCAATTAATCCCTCTAATAAAGATCCACCGCCCGTAACAACCACCCTCTGAATCTTTAAACTGGTTGATTGGTTGTCATAATAGTCAACTGAATTTTTTATTTCATTAACCAAGTTATTAGTTGTTTGAATTGAAACGTTCAGAGCGGTGGCATATTGAGGGCCAGGCAGAGTCAAATTCCACTTAAGCCTTTCGGCATCTTCAAAAGGTGAGTCAAGTGAAGACGCGATCGCTTCAGTGACATCATCACCACCTTGACCAATAGTCCTGACGAATTTTGGAACACCATCTTCATGCACTACCACCACAGTTAAACCGGCTCCTATTGATACAATAGCTTCGGCAGCACCAGATAAGGGGTCAAGCCCAATAGTACCTGCTCTTATTATCGCAAGTGCAGAAAGGTTTACTGCGACCGGATCCAATCCGGCATCCACCAAAACAGACAAAACCGGCTCAACTAATCCTCTGTGAGCTGCTGCAATTAAAACTTTCTTGGCAACGGTTCCATCATCTTTATTTACATCTCCTATCAATCTGGACGCAAGAATTGCCTGTTCAGCCGGAAAAGGGATAATTTCTTGACCCTGAAATTTAACCACACTATCCAGTTCTTTATCAGGTACATTTGCTACTTCTAACTCTCGTATAATTGCTCGAAGTCCTGCCACTCCAACCGTTACTCTTTTGGTCGAAAAATCGCTCTCTGACCACAGATATTTTAGTTGATCTACCACGGCTGCCCTATTGACAATCTCACCATCTACAACTGCTTTCGGCGGCAATGGCATCTGGCCATATGTAACCAGTGCCGGATATTGGGCACCAATCGATAACTCTATCGCCCTAATTCCGCTTGTACCGATTTCTACACCTACAGTGCGAAAACTTGCCATAAAATTACTCCTCTATTATTATTTCCTACCAAAGATTGCTTACTAAATAAAATTTTGTTATCGTCAATTATGTTTGACTATGACGATTGTCCCGCCTGCCCATTAAGAGCTGAGTAAAATGAAAACATCGGTAAGTAAAGACTTACCACAATAAATCCTACGATTCCACCTATGAAAACGATCAACAAAGGCTCTAGAATGGAAGTAAGTGCATCTACCGTAGCAGATACTTCATCGGAATAAAATTCGGCAATCTTCTCTAACAGTGCGTCCAAGGCACCAGTTTGTTCACCGGTATCAATCATGTGAGTAACTATTGCTGGCATAACATCATGCTCTGATAGGCATGAAGACAGTGAACGACCGTTTCTCACACCTTCTCTTGCATCTCTCATAGCCTTTTCAACTACCTTATTTCCTGCAGTATCAGCCGATATTTCGAGGGCCTCCACCAAAGGAACACCTGCAATAACCAACGCTGACAATGTTGACGTCACTCTGGCGAGTGCGGACTTGTGAACTAACTTTCCAAAAATCGGAATTCTCAACTTCAACTTATCAATTACATTTCTACCCTGTTCGGTCCTGTAATATCTAACAAATGCAACAATCAAGATAATTACTACGGCAACTACAGCTAAGAATTCAATGCTTAAAATCAAATTAGAAATAAACACTAAGAACCGCGTCGGTGGCGGTAATTTTGCACCAATTTGAGCAAAAAGTTTTGCAAATATAGGAACAATTACTATCATCAAGAAAAAGAATATTCCCACAACTACACACACTACTACAACAGGGTATGTCATTGCTGAACGAATTGTTCGCCTTAGCTGCACTTGCTTTTCAACAGTTTCTGCGAGCCTACCTAATACCAGGTCGAGATTACCGGCAATTTCACCTGCCCTGATCATGGCGACATAAAGTGTCGAAAATGCCTTCGGATGCTTTGCCATAGCCGAAGATAGCGTAGCCCCTTCTTCGATATCACCCTTTATCGCCTTTAAAATTTTAGCCAGGTTCTTATCTTCAGTTTGTTCGGCTAATACCGAAATTGATCTAACCAGTGTAAGTCCTGAATCGACCATTGTCGCAAATTGACGACTCATCACAGCCACACTTTTGATGGCGACTCTGTCCGTAACTCCCGGAATGTTAAGATCTCCCCCGAATTTTGACATCGGTGTTATTGAAATGGGAACTACGCCTCGTTCCTTTAATATGTTGGAGACAGTACTTATTTCTTCAGCATCAATCTTACCTTTCACAAGTTTCCCAGTCTTGTCTCTGGCCTTAAACTCATATGTATTTGCCATAATTAAACCTCATCTTACCTTTATTATTGTCCTAAAGGCTCTTTAGATAACCTCTCAATTCACTTTCATCTTTACACCGATCATAAGCTACCGCCTCAGTTATTATGTTGGCCTTTACCGCTTTTGCCAAGGCTTGATCCATAGTCTGCATACCCAACGCCGCACCTGTTTGCATCAAAGAAGCGATCTGATGTGTTTTAGCTTGCCGTATCAGGTTACGAATTGCGGGAGTAACAACCAATACTTCAGTAACTGCAGCCCTTCCAACCCCTGATGCGGTTACCACAAGTTGCTGAGTTACAATTCCTTCAAGTGATCCGGCAAGCTGAACTCTAACTTGATCTTGTTGGTTAGTCGGAAAAACATCGATAATTCTGTCAACAGTTTGAGGGGCATCCTGAGTATGAAGGGTTGCAAATACCAAGTGACCGGTTTCAGCGGCGGTTAATGCCGTTGAAATCGTTTCGAGATCCCTCATTTCACCGACTAGGATTACGTCAGGGTCCTGCCTTAAAACGTGTCTTAAAGCTTCCGCAAAAGATTTGGTATCGGCACCAACTTCGCGCTGATTAACGATTGATCTTCCGTGATTATGTAAAAATTCAATTGGATCCTCAACGGTCATTATGTGCATAGGTCTGGTCTGATTGATAATACTTATCACTGACGCCAAACTGGTAGATTTACCGGATCCTGTTGGACCGGTTACCAGAACCAACCCTCTTCTTAATTCCGCAAATCCACGAATAGATTCCGGCAAACCAAGACTTTCAAAGGAAGGGATTTCATGGGGAATCGTTCTTAAAACTGCACCGATCGAGCCTCGCTGCTGAAAAACGTTAACACGGAAACGTCCCACGCCCATTATAGAGTGAGAGGTATCCAGTTCCTTGTTGGCTTCAAACTTTTCTCTCAATCCTTGGGTGATGATGCTATAGATCATCTCACGTATAGTTTCATTATCAAGGGGCTTTTGCCCTTCAATTTTTCTTATAGCTCCGTCTACCCTAATACACGGTTCAAGATGATTTGTTAAGTGCAAATCGGAAGATCCATGTTCAACAGCATATATCAGCAGATCATTAATGTCTTTCATCAAAGGTACTTTTGGAGTATTGTCTACTACCAGCGGGGGTGGCGGCGCCATCGGTGCGGGTGGAGGCGGCGGGACCGGCTGTGGAGATGGCATTGGAGGCGGCGCCATCGGTGCGGGTGGAGGCGGCGGGACCGGCTGTGGAGATGGCATTGGAGGCGGTGGATTGTTGCTTACGGGAGTGCCAGCATTTGCGGAATTAGATCCGTTTTCACTTTGATAAACCACAGACATCACCTTTTCTATAATTACCGGATCGGCCAAAACGACCTCTACTTCTTTGCCGATCATATCAGATATTAGCCTTTTGTCACTGACGTCCAGTGGTTCAGGGCACGCCAACACTAACCTGTTCCCGTCTACCTGATAGCCGATTACATTATATTCTTTTGCAACCTGAGGTGGCAGAAGCTTAATCCCATCCGGAGATGGTCTTTGTATGGTTAAATCCACACTAGGGAGTCCGGAAATTTTAGTAAGAACGGCAAGAAGATCTTGTGTGCTCACTAGTTGCTTTGCAATTAAAATCGAACCAAGTGGCTTACCTGTGCTAATTGCCTCTCCTAAAGCTAACTCCATATCCGGCTTAGAACACTTACCGTCCATCA
>DAIDJA010000207.1 GCA_027451605.1 Acidimicrobiales bacterium | reverse complement strand
AAAAAATCGATCTTATGGTGCGGATCTTCCTCTGACTGTCTTTTCTTTAAAAGATTTTTAAATTTGCCCTGTTTTAATTGGATAACCGAAGTGAGCTCTCCGCCACCGTTTGCCAAAGTAACTTCTAATTCATCTGCTTTGACCAAACTGGGGTGGTGTTGTTTACTGATGTGAATAAGCTTGTGGCTTAAGATATCTCGGGCTAAAAGTGCTTCTTTAGGTCGTCGAAGAAACGGTTCGTAAGTTTTTGGACTTTCCGGAACAAGAATAATTTTGTCAGATTCAACCCTGGCGACATATCTTATCGGAATAAAGAACTCCGACCCGTGAGAAATCATCAACAGTCCGGTAATCGGCGGGTAACCTTCTTCATCAAAACGAGCTACTAAATCGCTGACTTTGCCTAATACCGCTTCGTCTTTGTCCACGTCAATAATACTTCCGGCTATTACCGGGAGATGTATCAATGTGTCAAGTAAATAATTTGACCTTCCGTCAATTTTTGTAGTTTGATTACTCATCTACTGTCAGGAAATATCTTAATCCAAAATTGAATTTTATACAAGACTATTTCTTGAAATCACTCGTTCGATTCTTACGATCGAGGCCGAGTTTTAGCTCGTGACTGAGCCTCCAGAATCACTTTTCTTATTCGGATATTTTTTGGGGTTACCTCAACGCATTCATCTTCGGTTATGAATTCGAGTGCCTGCTCCAAATTCATAAGCTTAGCGGGAGTTAATTTCTCGAATACCTCCGATGTTGAAGACCGCATATTTGTGAGTTCTTTCTCTTTGGTCGGGTTAACGTCCATGGAGTCAACCCGCGAATTTTCACCTACTACCATTCCTTCATATACCTCCGTGCCCGGTGCTACAAAAAGTACTCCTCTTTCTTGAAGAGACGTTAAAGCATAGGAAGTAGTTGATCCCTGTCGGTCAGCTATAAGAGATCCGTTTCGTTTAAGTTTTAGTTCACCGGCATATAGATCGTAACCGTCAAAGATATGGTTTAATACTCCCGTTCCTCTGGTTTCAGTCAGAAATTCATTTCGCAGTCCAATAAGTCCTCTTGCCGGTATTCTATAATCGAGTCGTATCCATCCCGAACCATGATTAATCATTTCATTTAGTGTGCCTTTTCTCAATGCGAGCATTTGAGTCACAATTCCCAGATAGTCTTCGGGCACGTCGATCGTCAGCCTTTCAAAGGGTTCACAAGTTTTGTTGCCTATCTGTTTGGTAATAACTTTTGGCTTACCCACCGTAAGTTCGAATCCCTCCCGACGCATTGTTTCGATCAGAACGGCGAGCTGAAGTTCACCTCGTCCCAATACCTCAAGTGTCTCAGGTTTGTCGGTATTTTTGACCTGAATGGAGACGTTTCCAATAGTTTCTTGATCCAGTCGGTCTTTTAAGATTCTTGAAGTTAATTTGGTACCATCTCTGCCCGAAAAAGGAGATGTATTGATACCGATTGTCATGGATAGCGAAGGTTCATCGACTGTAATTGCAGGCAACCGTTCGGGAAAGTCAAGATCTGCCAGTGTTTCCCCTATCGTAATCTGGTCGATACCGGCTACCGCGGCGATTTCACCCGGTCCGACTGAATCGCATGACACGCGTTGGAGACCTTGGGTAGTATATAGCTCTGAAATTTTTACTGTTTCAGAGGTACCGTCCAATTTCATCCACGTTACAGAGGAACCTTTTTTTACATATCCGTTTTTGACTCTTATAAGCGCCAGTCTTCCCAGATACAAAGAAGCATCCAAATTTGTAACAAGGGCTTGAAATTTTTTATCCGGTTCATACACGGGTGGCGGTATAGTGGATAAGATCTCGTCAAACAATGGATTTAAGTTATCGCCGATCTCACCTTTTACCTTTGAACACCATCCGCCTTTTGCACTGGCAAATAAAATCGGGAAAAGTATCTGTTCTTCATCTGCATCCAAATCCAAGAACAGTTCCTCTATTTCGTTTATTACCTCATCTATTCTTGAATCTTCTCTGTCAACTTTGTTTACTACTACTATTACGGGAAGTCGAAGTTGCAGCGCTTTCCTTAAGACATATCTGGTTTGAGGTAAAGGACCTTCTGAAGCATCCACCAGAAGAAGGATGCCATCGACCATAGTGAGGCTTCTCTCAACCTCACCTCCGAAATCCGCGTGACCGGGAGTATCCACTATGGTTATAGTCGTGTCGTTGTAAATTACTGACGTGTGTTTGGCCAGAATGGTTATGCCTTTTTCTTTTTCCAAATCATTTGAGTCCATAACGCGATCTTTAACTTCGCCGCGACTTGAGATCGCACCCGTTTGCATGAGCATCTTATCGACCAATGTAGTTTTGCCATGGTCTACGTGAGCTACGATGGCGATGTTTCTGAGCTCTTGTCTTGCTGTTAAGTTTTCTGTCATTTTATTATTGCTTTATCATTAATTTACAGGAGGTGTTTATGGAGAGACCGAATTATGGGCGATTCCTATAATGTCTTAAAATACACCCTAAAGGCGTGAAGCTAATTGCTACTGTCTTTAATGTGGTTATTCATTCATTTTCAGGGATTTGATGTTAATTGTCAAGATTTTAGGTCCTAGTTTAAGTCACATAAATTTAGGTTCAAAAGTTCTTTTACTGAGTTTTATAGTAATTTGCAAAAGTTGTAAATTTATTCTGAGGCGAATATAGTGACTCCCGGTTAGTATTGCATTTAGTTCATTTTTAAAATAAATATATTTTGGTGGGAATGTTACAAGACTATTTTTTGAAAATTGTTATCCCAAAAGCTTTTTGTCAAACAAGGAGCATGCGGTTGTGACTTTAATTTCCACCGGATATTATTCTAATAATATATAAACCAAATAATGTAGCGCCGGTTTTACGTTGATAAATTTTGTCTTTTAATATTTTAATCCAAAAATTCATTAAACCTTCACCGCCAGTAAGCTTTTCCGGGATAATTCCGGTTATCTGATCTATATTCGTTGAAATATTCAATGCAAGCGCTTATCAGAATCAAACATTCGGAATATAAAGTACCTAAGGCTTTGTAGCCTTAGGTACTTTATAGATTAATTTGAAAACCAATATAGTCTCAATTGCTGAAGTAAATTACATTGGTTGGGTGAAGTATACATTCCCCGGATTTGATTTCGAGCTCAAATGTTGATAGCCTGTATTTCGGAGAATCGGTTACCGACATTTGCGGCTTACATACTGTCAACAAAACTGTAAACAAAATTCTTCAACCATAAGAGATTAATTATGAAAGATACTTTAGATTACTTGAAAGTGCCATTTCCCGTTGAGGCATGCGTAAGATATCACGTTATTATAAATAGGTCTCCGGTAGAAGTTTGGGGCTTTGTAGGACAAGCTGACAGACTGCCGGAATGGTTTCCCGGGATTACAGATGCCGTAGTGGACAGAGATAAACGTACGATAACAACAGGTGCGGGTATGTCTTTAAACGAGTTGATAGTAACTGATGATCCAATTATGATGCGTTTTGAATATAGCCTTAACATGCCTTTAATAAATAGTCACAAATCTACAATTGACGTATTTCCGATTGACAAAGACACCTGTCTCGTTAGTTATCAGGCTGTGGCAGATCCTGCAACCTTGGCACTGGTTATTGCCGGGGCAGGCGCGAACGCAATACAACACCTTAAAAATTTACTTGAAGGTACTCAATAAGGGCCTACGACGCATATATCGCTTCTTGGTGTTGGGATTTCAGGCAGAAACCGGAAGGTAAGTAAAGTTGGAAGATGAATAATGCTACAGCTTTGGTCGGATCTAAGTTTTATTTAGGGTTACGGATATGGTGGGCGAGGGGGGACTTGAACCCCCACAAAGTTGCCTTTACAGGAACC
Source organism: Acidimicrobiales bacterium (assembly GCA_027451605.1). GTDB lineage: Bacteria > Actinomycetota > Acidimicrobiia > Acidimicrobiales > JABEUL01 > JAJZNL01. Next base: position 146 of record DAIDJA010000207.1, on the reverse strand, counting down.
TGAATCCTGCGCGTCTACCAATTCCGCCACTCGCCCCGAAATGTAGTAGATAAGCTAGTTGGTACTCACTCGAACAGTGTCAAACCTGAGAGGCTCATAGTTGTTTTCAGGTACGATCCACATACACCGCTAGATTGTTACGCTGT
>DAIDJA010000206.1 GCA_027451605.1 Acidimicrobiales bacterium | reverse complement strand
ATATGAATAAATCTCCGTTGCCAAATATTTTGAGACAAGATCGCATCCCATAAGCTCTTCTAAAGATGCCTCTCTGATATTTGCTACGGTTCGAAAGACCGAAAGTAAAGCTGTTTCGGTCTTCGGTCCTACTCCGGGGATATTGCGTAGCTCCGATGAAATAGCCGACTTATCGCGTAGCTTCCTGTGGTGCTTTATGGCGAACCTGTGAGATTCGTCACGAAGCCGTTCCAATAAAAATAGCGACTCCGAATTTCTGGGTATTCTGAGCGGATCAGTCGAATCGGGAAAAAAAACTTCTTCAAACTGCTTCGCCAAAGAAATCAATCCGATATCAAGGTCCAGTTCTGTCATAACTTTATGGGCCACTCCCAACTGACCTTTTCCTCCGTCAATAACTACCAGATCCGGTCTTGACAAAAAGCTTGAATCAGAACCCGATCCCGATGCCAGCCTCTTAAAACGCCTTGATAAGACTTCCTGCATTGCAAGATAGTCGTCATTTTTCTTGGTATTGACTTTAAAAATTCGATAATCACTTTTTTTCGGCAGACCGTCTTCGAATACGACCATTGATCCAACGTAATTTGTTCCGAACAGATGAGAACAGTCGTAACATTCGATCCTGTAGGGGACGTTACTAAGTTTAAGAACGTCTCTCAACGAAGTTAAGATTACGGAGCGCGAGTTAAAGTCATATGCACGCTTTAAAGTCTGTCGTTCTAGGGCTTCCTGAGCATTTTTAACCGCGATCCCGACAAGGTCATTTTTGACCCCGTGTTTGGGAACCGAAATTAATATTTTTCGGCCAGACCTGTTAGATAACCACCGTTCCAAAAGGTCAGCTTCATTAGGTAAGCTACTTACCAAAATTAAATCACAGCTAATATCTGTTTCCGAATAGTGAGAAATTACCGCCTTTTGAATAAGTTCTTCTATGCTTAGGGCTTCGACTCGATCCACTGAAAATCCCTTATGGCCTACCAAAAGACCGTTTCGGACAGTGAGTACTTTGACCTCTGCGGTCAGTTCGCCGGCGGCGATTCCAAAAATATCGACTGAAATGTTGTTAGAAACTGAAATTGTCTGCTTCTTTTTAACTATGTCAAGGTCATGTATGCGATCTCTTAGTTTTGCCGCCTGTTCAAAATTAAGATTCTTTGCAAAATCTTCCATCTTGCTTTCCAACGTCATTTGAATCTGACGTGTCTCGCCGGAAAGTACCTTCATCGCATCATTAAGGTAAGACCTATAGTCTTCTCGGCTCACCTCACCTATACATGGTCCGCTACATCGTTTAATATGATACATAAGACACGGCTTATTGGATTTGATATGGCGATCCAACTCACCGTCGGTGCAACTCCTGGTTAAAAATATCTTTTGCAAAGTCTCAAGGGTTTCTTTTATGGCGCCCGCATTAACATAGGGCCCAAAATATTTTGTATTTTTCATTTTTAAATTTCGAGTGACGTAAATTCTCGGCCACTCGTGTTTTAGGTTTATCGCTACACTGGGATATGACTTATCATCCCTAAGGCGAATATTAAAACGAGGACTGTAGCGCTTTATTAAACTGTCTTCTAAAATAAGCGCATCTTGTTCAGTCTTAACTTGAATCCATTCGACTTTTTCGGCAATTGACAGCATCTGCACCGTCTTAGAATCCAAATTTGATGAGTTATTAAAGTAGCTGTTGAGACGATTTTTAAGGGACTTTGCTTTACCCACATAGATAACTCTGTCCCCCGAGTCAAGGAACTGATACGAACCGGGCGCATCCGGTATGTTTTCTGGCCTATTCATATAAACATAATTGTAGCCGAAGGCTGAATAAACAGATCTGTAATTTGAATCGACAAAAACTAAGACAATAAAGCCGTTAGAACACTCGAACAAAGACGACCGGATTATTGAATTGCAAATTTGTCCATAGTTTCAACCCAATTTAAATAAACCGAACATTTTAAAATTCTCAGGATGTATCTCTTTTTTTTAGAATAAATAGCTTATATATCTAATAGTTATGACTAGAATATTATTTACCGATCTGGATGAAAATGGTATCTGATCTCATGGTCGACATACCCGCAGAGGTTCCAGATAACTCTGCCGACAAAATTGAGGTCCATATTTAAAGTGAGGTTATGATGTTTCGGATGCAGAAGCCGCTTCCGCCAGAGTTCAGCGAAGCCGGTGATTCATTTTTAATTGAATCAATCAAAAGGTCTAAAGAAATTCTCGGCGAAAGTCTTTTTATCTTAGGTCACCACTATCAGCGAGATGACATTATTCAGTTTGCGGATGCAAGAGGCGACTCACTCGCACTTTCAAAACTTGCCGCCGCTCAAACCGCAGCGAAATACATAGTATTTTGCGGGGTACACTTTATGGCCGAGGCTGCTGACATACTTACTTCCGATGACCAAATAGTCATTTTGCCTGATTTAAATGCAGGATGCTCAATGGCGGACATGGCAAATATCGACCAGGTTTCACTTTGTTGGCAAGACCTTGAAGCAATTGTAGATATAAAAAATGTAGTGCCCATTACTTACATAAACTCCGCTGCAAACCTAAAGGCATTCGTGGGCAGATACGGTGGAAGCGTATGCACATCTTCGAATGCTCAATCAGTCGTTAAATGGGCTCTAAACAAGTCCGAAAATTCCAAAATAATCTTTTTCCCTGACCAACACTTAGGCAGAAATACCGCATACGACCTGGGATTTAACGAAAATGATATGGTTGTTTGGGACCCACACATGGAATTGGGAGGCAATGACAAACAGGAACTGGCCGATGCAAAATTTATCCTATGGAAGGGTCACTGTTCCATTCACCAGCGATTTTCGACTAGCAACATCGCAGACTTTAGGAAACAATACCCCAATGGCCAAGTTATTGTGCACCCGGAATGCTCCCATGATGTGGTTTCAGAAGCGGATCTGGCCGGATCGACTGATTATATAATTAAGACAATTACGGCAGCACCTACCGGGGCCATTTTCGGTGTCGGTACGGAAATTCATCTGGTGAACCGACTCGCAACAGAACATCCGGATAAAACAATAGTTTCATTGGATCCGTTGGTATGCCCATGTGCCACAATGTTTCGAATCGACCTAAAACACCTGGCATGGATTTTAAATATGCTGACTAAAGGAACGGTAACCAATCAGATAAAGGTCGAAAAAGATATTCAAGAATTTGCGAAATTGGCTTTGGATAGAATGTTAGAAATTGTCTGATTTGGTCATGTGACCTTCTAAAAATGCCCTGTCATTGGCCATTTCTGTCAAAATATCCTGGCAGTTAACTCTCTTAAGGCCACTTATTCGTTTATATGTACCGTCAGACTGAAGTTCCCAGGCATTCACATCATCACGTAATTCAATTGCCAATATAGCTTCAAGTCGTGACTTTATTTCGTCATCGGTAACCGGCAACAATACTTCAACACGCCTGTCAAGATTTCGTTCCATTAAGTCGGCGGAACCCATAAAATATTCTGCATTGTCGAGTCCGAATCTCAAAATTCTGGAATGTTCCAAAAACCTTCCGACAATTGATCTGACCGTAATGTTATCTGAAACGTCTTTGAGCCCCGGAAGAAGCGAACAGACTCCTCTTATTAGCAGATCGATCTTAACTCCCGACGATGAAGCTCTGTACAGTGCTTCAATAATGTCTCTGTCCGTCAGTCCGTTAACCTTTATGGCGATATACCCTTCCTCTTTCAGCTGAGTTTGTTCTTGAATCTTATTTATAACAAATCGCCGTAGATTTGACGGAGCCACAACCAACTTTCTGTACTTTGACTGCTTTGAGTATCCGGTTAGATAGTTAAAGAGCTCAGACAGATCGGCGCCGATCTCCTCATCGGCGGTTAAAATCCCAAGATCCTCATACATTCTGGCGGTTTTGGAGTTGTAGTTACCGGTCCCTATATGACAGTATCTGACTAATGCATCCTGCTCACGCCGTACTATCAGGATGCATTTGGCGTGTGTCTTTAGACCTACGAGACCGTATACTACATGGACTCCGGCTC
>DAIDJA010000205.1 GCA_027451605.1 Acidimicrobiales bacterium | reverse complement strand
ACCAATATCAAAGTTACATTCCAATTCAAGATACTACAACTAAACAAGTTATTGGTGTAATTTCAATTCTTGCCGCATGGTATATTTACAATGGTCAAAAATTATTTTAACTCGGCTCAAATTTTTAAATAAAATTAAAAACTAAAACAACTAAAAATCACTAAATCCCATTATAACCCTATAATTTTTAACTATAGGGTTAAAGTTAGAACTTATGGGAACTTCGAAATTTATTACTGCATTTGTCAGAGGTTTAATATTGGCAACTTAATTTCAAGCGGTAAATAAGCGATACTCGAGAAGTAGTTGCAATTTTTTAGACAACATAGCTACTTAAGATAATTTTTTACCGGCAAACTGAAATTAAAATCAAATATAATTGCCTTTATTTATAACCTTTAAAACTAAAATCTTCCATAAGTACTGTGGGAATATATTCTAATATAACTTATGCCAAATTTTGAAATTCTGCAATTTTAGAATGTGATTTGATCCTCATCACCATCTTATAGACTTTGTAGTGGGCAATTCAGGAAATTTTTCAATATCCTTGTTTGGTTTAAAAGTATAAATTTACCGTAAAAAGAGAGTATGAATGAGTGACTATTCACTGACCACCAAAGATTATAAAGCGACCTTAATTTTAAACATCGATCGTAAGAAGATTGATGAGAAGATGGGACCCGTACTTAAGAATCTTTCTAATCAAATTTCGGTTCCCGGATTTCGAAAGGGCAAGGTGCCCGCGCAAGTAATCAAGTCGCGTATCGGGATTGACACGGTTGTCGAAGAATGCGTTGAAGAGATCGTCCCTGAACTGGTTGAAAAGGCCATTGAAAGCGAAGACCTTGAAGTTGTCTCTAAGCCGAGACTATCTAAAATTGATAATCACAAAGGCGAAATCGTAACGGCTACGGTAATGTTTGACCTTTATCCATATATACAGACAGGCGATATCGATAGTATTGAACTTCAGATCGACTCCCCTTTGGTATCGGACGATGAAATTCAGCGTGAAATAAAAAAACAGCTGAAGGTAGATGCCGAATTGGTTGATAGTCAGGAGGACAAAAAGGTCGGTGAGTCCGATGTCGTCACTGTTGACCTAAACATATTTAATCAACTATCAGAAGATCCTAAGCCTTTGGTTGAACGTAACGATATGATAATAGACATCGATGAGAATATAGAATATGCGGATATTATAAGTTCTATAACTGGGTATAAAGCAGGCGATGAGATTAAGGGCGAAATGAATCTCAATGGGCTGAACGTTGGATTTACCGCAGTTATTAAGAAAATAAGATCTTTGAAATTCCCCGACATGACTGATGAATGGGTTAAATCCAATTCCGAATATGAAAATAAGGATGAATTCGTAGAATCAATAAAAAATAAACTCGAAGAAACAAAAATCCAAAAGGCTCAGAGCTCTTTCACGGCTGCACTTTTTAATCACTATAAGGACGAACTCGTTAATGGAGTTCATGCATCAATGGTTTTAGATTTAGCAAATATGGAGTATTCCAAACTGATTGACAGGCTAAAAGCATCTAACCTAACTCTGGAAAAATATTTGAAGATGTTTGGCATGTCCGATTCCGACTTACAGGATTCCCTTACCAATAGTGCTTTTGAGACATCTGCACTTTCGGTAATGTTGCGCTCGGTCGCCAATTCCTTGAATATTGCCCCGTCTAACGAAGAGGTGGAGAAATTTATATATAAGTCAGAAAGCCACAGCTTTGATCACAATTATGATAATTTCAAAAAGCATATGGAGGAGTTAAGAGAGACTTCTCAAAAAAACTTTGAAATCATAATGAATCGAGCGAGAAATTTGCTCAAGACACAACTTGCTTTTGATTATTTAAAAGAAAATGTGAAGTTGGTGGATGCAGACGGAAACACAATCGATAATAAACTATTAACAGATTTCGATTCAGACGAAGAAATCGAATCAGGCATTGGAAAGTCAGATAGTATCGATGAAAATGAGGATTCGAATATAGATTCGGACCAGTCAAGTGATGACTCAAACCGCTCAAGTGAATCCGCCAGCGATGATCTAGAATTAATACAAACAGACAAAGGAGAAAACATTGAATAGTGTAACCAACTATCTCGTTCCTACGGTAATCGAATCGTCAAGCAAGGGCGAACGAGCATTTGACCTATATTCCCGGCTGTTGAAAGAAAGGATAATTTTTTTGGGAACCGGTATAGATGATGCAGTTGCTAATTTAGTATGCGCTCAGCTCCTGTTTTTAGAGTCCGAAGATTCCGACAAAGACATTCATATATATATAAACTCGCCGGGTGGAGAGATAACCGCTCTTTTTGCGATTTATGACACAATCAAATACGTAAAACCCGATGTGTCCACTTTTTGCTTCGGTCAGGCGGCCTCGGCTGCTGCGGTGTTATTGGCGGCTGGGACAAGAGGTAAGAGATTTGCTCTTCCCCATGCCAGAGTTTTGTTGCATCAACCATATGGAGGGGCTTCAGGTCAGGCAACTGATATTGAAATCCAAGCTAAAGAGATTTTGAGAATGCGGGATTTGCTAAACAAAATGCTTTCGGTTGACACCGGGCAGTCGGAAAGTAAGATAGCGACAGATACTGACAGAGATTTTGTGCTTTCTTCTGACGAAGCTTTGGCATATGGGATCATAGATGAAATTCTGACCTCAAGAGATCTTAATGAATTAAACACATCCAAAGATTCGGTAGCCTAAAGTATAGTTATGGCAAAATTTGGTGATCCAGGCGAACTAGTTAAGTGTAGCTTTTGCAATAAAAGCCAAAAGCAGGTAAAAAAGCTGATTGCAGGTCCGGGAGTATATATCTGTGATGAATGTATAGACCTGTGTAATGATATTATTTCCGAAGAGCTGAGTGAAGGTAGTTCAATTGCCGAAGAAGAGTTCGGCGAGCTTCCTAAACCAAAAGAGATATTTGAGTTTTTAAATGATTATGTAATCGGGCAGGACAGTGCCAAGAAGGTTCTCTCGGTTGCAGTTTACAATCACTATAAACGCATCGACGCTATGGGGGGCAGCGAAGTTTATGGCTCCGATGTTGAACTGGCGAAATCAAATATATTGTTATTGGGACCTACCGGTTGCGGAAAGACTCTTTTGGCACAGACTTTAGCCAGAATGTTGCACGTCCCTTTTGCAATAGCCGATGCCACTGCATTGACAGAAGCCGGCTATGTCGGTGAAGACGTTGAAAATATTCTGCTTAAGTTAATTCAAGCCGCGGACTTTGACATAAAAAAGGCTGAGCGGGGCATTATATATATTGATGAAATTGACAAAGTTGCCCGGAAGGCAGATAACCCTTCAATCACTCGTGATGTTTCCGGTGAAGGAGTTCAGCAGGCACTGCTTAAGATTTTGGAAGGAACCGTAGCATTGGTTCCTCCGCAAGGTGGGAGAAAGCATCCTCATCAGGACTTTATTCAGATCGATACCTCAAATATCCTTTTTATATGCGGTGGAGCATTTTCAGGACTGGATAAAATCGTCGAAGCAAGGCTGGGGGCTAAATCGATTGGTTTCAGGGCCGAAGTTAGCAAGATAAATCAAAGTCAAAACGGTGAACTTTACAGAAAAGTTATGCCCGAAGATTTACTAAAATATGGGTTAATCGCGGAATTCGTCGGTAGATTACCGGTAATCGGAGTAGTTTCAAGTTTGGACAAAAAAGCTTTAATTGAGATATTAACCGAGCCAAAGAATGCCCTTATTAAACAGTACAAACGAGTTTTTGAAATTGATAACGTGGAGTTGGAATTCACCAAAGACGCTATTGATGCTATAGCTGAACAGGCACTCGAGCGCGGAACCGGAGCGCGAGGATTGAGATCCATTTTGGAAGACCTTCTGCTTGATTTGATGTATGAAGTTCCGGGGCGAAGTGATATTTTGAAGTGTAAAATTACCGCCGATGTGGTAAGTAAAACTGTTCCTCCAATAATGGTAGGAAAATCCGGAACAAAGGTATCACGTCCCAAAAAGCAAGCCTCCTAACTCCGGCAGTTAATCAGTAGTTGAGGTATAGACATTTCTTA
>DAIDJA010000204.1:3078-4086 GCA_027451605.1 Acidimicrobiales bacterium | reverse complement strand
AATTTTACCTTAATTGATTAAGAGCTGAAGTAGGTACACTCTAAAATTATCACATTATATGACTGTAGAGTTCTTTATTTGACTTTGATGACTATAGAAAATTAATGCACTCCATTGGTCTCAGAAATTTTGCACACCTCAGTTTGATCAGTTAGTAGGATTAATATAGACGATATTTAACAGAGGTATTTATTCATATGACAGATAGCAAGGAGTTTGATTTGCTGATTTTGGGTGGCGGACCGGGCGGCTATGCCGCCGCATTAAATGGCGCTGCCGGAAATCTTAAAGTTGGCCTGATAGAAAAAGAAAAGGTAGGTGGAACCTGTTTACATCGCGGATGTATACCGGCTAAAGAGCTACTGGAAACTTCGTCGCATTTAAAAAAACTATCGGAGCTTGCGGAGTTTGGAATTGATATTAAAGGTGTTGGCTTCGATTATTCCAAATCTCACGAAAGAAAGTCCGCGGTTGTTGACCAACTTCATAAAGGGTTGAGCGGGTTGTTGAAGGGGAGAAAGGTTGAGGTAATTGACGGCACCGGTTATGTCAATGCGGACGGGACGATTTCGGTTACCGCTGCTGACGGTACCACAGAAAGATTTTCGGGAAAATCAACTATTTTGGCCATGGGGTCGTCACCCAAGACGATTCCCGGATTCGTTATAGATAACAATAGAATTATGACTTCAGATGAGGTACTTAAATACGATAAAGTACCTCAGTCCGTAACTGTCATTGGCGGAGGGGCAATCGGTTGCGAATTTGCCTCGCTATTTTCGGATTTAGGTTCAAAGGTTACAATTTTGGAGGCATTACCGAATCTATTGGTAGGGTGCGATAACGATATAGTGTCGGCCCTGGTAAGGGCGTTTAGGAAAAAAGGCATTTCAACGTTGACCGGAGTCACCATTGTTGATCACAAAATTACCGATTCGGGAGTTATAGTAAATTTGGCTGATAGAACTTCGGTCGAATCTGAAATTGTGGTTATTGCAGTTGGGCGAG
>DAIDJA010000204.1:0-3068 GCA_027451605.1 Acidimicrobiales bacterium | reverse complement strand
TTCCTCGGGCATTAACATTGATGCCAAAGGCTACATTGAAGTAGATCCTATGTTGCGAACCTCCAGGCAAAATGTTTTCGCTATCGGAGATGTTGTGAATACACCACAACTTGCCCATGTTGGGTTTTCCGAGGCACTGGTGGTCGTCTCTCAGATTTTGGGAGACAAGCCATCGCCAATTGATTATTCCAAAGTACCATGGTGTATCTATAGCCATCCTGAAGTTGCATTTGTCGGCTACAGTGAGGATGGAGCTAAAAAAGCGGGTATTGATGTAATTGTAAAAAAAGATCCATATGCCGGCAACTCAAGGGCTAAGATTGTGGGCGAAACCGAAGGTTTGGTAAAAGTTATTGCCAAAAAAATGCCGGACGGTTCTGCGGGGGAGATAATAGGAGTTCATATGGTTGGACCTTGGGTAACAGAACAGCTCGGAGCCGGTTATTTTGCCGTAAACTGGGGTGCTCACGTGTCGGATGCCATTAAGTTGATCCAGCCACATCCGACAATATCTGAAAGTTTCGGTGAGGCGATAATCGCATTATCCGGTAGGGGGTTGCACGTTGGCTAATGTTGAAATGCCTCAGTTGGGCGAATCGGTAACCGAGGGAACTGTGATCAAGTGGTATAAGTCTCCGGGTGATCAGGTTGCCTTAGACGAACCATTGTTTGATGTCTCCACTGATAAGGTCGACACTGAGGTGCCATCTCCGGCATCAGGAATTTTGGAAAAGATATTAATTGAAGAAGGTGAAACAGTTGACGTCGGAACCTTACTGGCAATAATTTCCGATTCCACAGAAGGTACCGTTACCACCGATTCGGACACCCAAAGTGATAAAAATTCACAAAATTTGACAAACCTTGCTTCGGATACGCTAAAGTTAAATATACCGGTTGGTGGCGTTGAGGCGGTCCCCCCACCCCCGCCTCCGCCTAAACCGGTTTTAAATTCCGAAGTTTCGGAATTTGTTACGGATATTCAGTCTTCTGATCAGAAACACATAACTTCGCCTCTGGTTAGAAATCTTTTAAAACAGAATGAAATCAATCTTGATGAGATCACGGCTACCGGCTTTGGCAACAGAGTTACGATTGATGACGTGAAGGTTGCAATTCAGCGCAGAGATAATTCGGATTCTACAGTTTCTTCGCATCAAGAACAACGACCCTTCATTAAAGACAATGTCGTATCTGTTACGAAGAACGGAAATTTAAGCCCGAGCCCTGATTCTAACGTTACTGAATTTATTGAATTCAACAACATTAGAAGGCTTACCGCCGAACATATGGTGCAGTCGAAGAGAATCGCGCCACATTCTACTATCGTTGTCGAAGTTGATTTTGAGGCGGTGGAGCATGCTAAAAATAATCTGTCCCATAAACATTCTATCGGGCAGGATGTTCACTTGACTTACCTTCCATTTGTTGCAAAAGCAACAATTGAGGCACTAAAGTTGTTCCCCAAGTTAAATTCTTCGGTAGTGGATAACGGATTGGTCGTTCATAGGCACATTAACTTAGGCTTTGGAGTTGATTTGAATTTTGAAGGTTTGGTAGTGCCGGTCATTCATGACGCAGATCAGTTCTCGGTTACGGGACTGGCATCGGCAATAGTAGATTTATCCACGCGTGCTCGCGGCAAGAAACTTTCTGTCGATGAATTAGTTGGCGGAACTTTCACAATCAGCAATCCCGGACCTTATCATACACTTTTGACCATTCCTATCATAAATCAACCTGAAGTTGGCATATTGGCCACAGATTCGATACGGCGTAAACCGGTAGTGGTGAACTCGGGGACGGAAGAATTTATCGGGATTCATTCGGTGGGTTTGATCGGAGTCACATTCGACCATCGGGCCGTAGATGGTGCCTATGCGGCGAAATTCGTAGCCACGATATCGGAGATTATTTCTTCGCACGATTGGGACAGCGAAATTTAGTCAAATTAACCGCCTAGTAATCGTGAAATTTATCAAAATTCGTCGGAGTTGAATGACCATAGATGAACTTCCGCAATTAAATATAAGATGGCTCGGGTCAGTAGATTACGAAGGGGCATTAGAGATTCAGCGTGCCATAGTGGCAAGTCCTTTCGAGTATTTAATGCTATTGGAACACCCCCCGGTGTATACGTTTGGTCTCAGATACCAAAGTAAGAACATATTTGAAAATGTTCTGGATAAAGATTTATTCAAAGATATAAAGCATGTTAAAACCGATAGGGGGGGCGATATTACGTTTCACGGGCCCGGACAGCTTGTCGGATATCCTATTATCACCGTAGGGCAGGGCAAAGTAAATGTCAGAAGCTACGTCCATGATTTGGAAAATGTTTTGATAGAGGTATTGAATAATATAGGCATCACTGAAGCTCAAATAATAGAAGGACTCCCCGGAATATTTGTTCCAAGTTCTGATGGGAAAATGGAAAAATTGGCATCGATCGGAATAAGGTCCGTTGGGTCAAAAGTTATGCATGGATTTGCATTAAACAATACGGTTGATCTGTCTTATTTTAATTCAATTATAGCTTGTGGTCTCCCCGATGTCAAAGCGACTTCACTTCAAAATATTGGACTGGATATTGAACTCGCTGATCTACTGTCTAACGTTACAACGGCATTTACAAAAGTGTTTTCGGAAAAATTTTCAACATTCTCTTTTGGGTCGGTAGTTGATAAGTTATCTACTTATCGGACAGTTGATAACCAAATATTTAATTTGGAGGATTGGAATCAACCGAGTTCTGGCGATATTCCTGCGGCTGACGTTGATTTAGAATTTAACGGCAGGGAATCTCAAGCAGTTATCCCCAACGCGGGTATGATTCCTCGATCGTATGTGAGATTGGCTAAGTCAAAAACCGATATTTCCAAGGCAATTCCCTTTTCCGCGATCAAGCCTAAATATCTTAAAAAAAAGCTTACTTACAGTAGTGAAGTCATTTCTCTGAAGTCAAAACTTGCAAAATTAAATTTAGTTACCGTCTGCCAAGAGGCGAGTTGTCCGAATATCTCTGAATGCTGGTCAAATTCTACGGCAACTTTTATGATTTGCGGAGA
>DAIDJA010000203.1 GCA_027451605.1 Acidimicrobiales bacterium | reverse complement strand
CCAACGAAACGGCCAACATGGCAGCTCTCTCAATCTCTTTTTTATCTGTAAACTCTTTTCCCACCAAGGTCTTAAGTTCTGCAATATTTGGGGTTAGAACGCTAGCCAGCGGAATAAGCTCCTTTTTAAAGGTCGTTAGAAATCGCTCGTTTATCAATCTGACTGATTTTGTGGCCGAAATTATCGGGTCAACCACAACGGGTATTGATTTCAGCGAGGTGGATAAAATTGAAACAATGAAGTTCAAGGTCTCTAGGTTCGTAACGAGACCGATCTTTATGGCCGAAATTGTGTAATCTTCTAAGATTCTGCAAAACTGATCATTCAATAAGCTGATCGGTGTGGTTTTAATGGAATAAAATCCTTTTGAGTTCTGTGAAGTCTGGCAGGTAATTAATGCAATGCAGTGAAGACCAAATCGGTTAACGGTTCTTAAGTCGGCTAAGATACCCGCTCCGCCTGTCGGGTCAAATCCTGCAATTGAAAGTACCACCTTTGGCCTTTGTTTTGTCAATATATACCCATAGCTTTGTTGTTCTCTGCGGTGTTATAGAAATCTCTAAGTCAAATTTGGAATATTATCTTTTGTTGACGAGGATACCGCGTAAAGTTGCCGTGGAATCCTACCTGCCCTTGAAGCCAAGAATCCCGCCTCAACCCCAAGTCTAATCGCTTTTGCCATTTTTACCGAGTCAACGGCCCGTGTAATGGCAGAGGCTACTAAAACGGCGTCTGCGCCAATTTCCATCGCAATAGCCGCATCGGAGGCCGTTCCAATCCCGGCATCGATGATAATCGGAATATAGTCAATCTCTTGAATGATCCTAATAAGGCCGTTGATGTTTTCCAAGCCCATTCCCGATCCGATCGGAGCGGCTAGGGGCATAATCGCAGAAGCTCCGAGTGCCGCCAGTTTTCGGGCTATTACCAGATCCGCATTAGTATAGGCCAATACCTTAAAACCCTTGTCAATTAAGATTTCACAGGCTCTGAGCATTTCAGTCGAATCCGGCAAAAGAGATTTTTCATCCGCGATGACTTCAAGTTTTATCCAGTCTGTTTCCAGTGATTCCCTAGCCATTTCGGACAATTTTACAGCCTCAGAGGCCGTATAGCATCCGGCGGTATTCGGAAGTATCTTGATTGAGCGTTCATTTAAGATCTTGAAAATGGATACCTTTTGGTTAGGATCAACCCTCCTTACGGCTACGGTGGCAATTTCGGCTGATGTAGTTTCAATTATTTCAGACAAAATGTCCAGTGAGGGTAGACCGCCGGTCCCCAAAATCAGACGTGAATTAAATTCTTGGCCGTCAATAATCAGCTTTTCATCGTTCATTTATCAAAAAACTCATGTAGATTCTACGGGGTGTGGATTTACTTTCAACTGGGACTTACCGCCCTCGTTTTAATCTTTTCTCCATTTAAAGTTTAACTGTCCGGATTGGGCCCCTAATCACCGTAGACATAAATACAGTTTCAGTAATGTCGTTATTATCCAATTCTCTCTTACTAGCCACCTTGGGTAGCAGTGATAATTTCAATGCGGTCGCTGTCTTTTATTGAGACTTTATTCCACTCGGATTTGGGGATTATCTCATTATTTACGGCAACTGCCAGTCCCCTAAAATTCTCTTCGGATATTTTTAGATAGCCCATTACAATGTCTTTCAAATTGCTCGAATTAACTGCAATTTGCTTCCCGTTAATTTCTAGTGAAATCGAGGTCTCCATGGCTTATCTTATATACGAAAGAAGCAATAAAAATAGCGCTGTCCGACAGAGGATGAATCCGTCGGGCACGATAAGTATTTTGATGCAACTATTGTTTTGATTCACGTTAACTCAATGCACGAACGGGACTAAAGATTTCAGAGTAAATATTTCGCTTGCCCTCTATCTGATCTGCGACTATTTCTGCCGTAAGAGGTGCCTGAAGTACTCCGTGACGATAGTGACCAATGGCACAATAGAGAGGCAAATCCGGTATTTTGCCAATATAGGCTGTATTGTCGATAGTTCCGGGTCTGAATCCAAAATCAATCGATTGAATCTCAGCTTGCCTTAGGGCGGGAAATAGGTTAATCGCCGGTTCAAGTAGGTTAAAGATTCCGTCAACGGTGTTTCCTAGGTCAAAACCGGTGTTTTCCTGGGTGGCTCCTACCACGATATTGTTGTGTCCCCGGGGAACAAGGTAAATTGGTGTTCTGTTTACAAATCCCCGCAAGACTCGATTTAGCCGAATTTCATCGTCGTTGAGTTTCAGGTTAATTATCTGACCTTTTACCTTAATAATTTGAAGCTTTGAGTCTATATTTTCATCAAGGAGCTCCAGGCCCGAATTTCCGGTGGCAAGTATAATTTGGTCGGCCTCGATAATCGTTCCGTCTGTAAGATTTACTCTTGGTATTTTTGGTTCAATTGAAATTGCTCTGGAAAAAATGGTTTCTGTTCCCAATTGTTTTAAGGTTGTTTCAATTAGTTTGAGTTCGGCCATAGGCTCGACAAAAAGATCTGAAATTAAAAGGGCGCCGGCACTAAAAGTCGGAGTTAGCCCCAAAAGCAGATCTTTGCATTCGGATATAGATAGCTTTTGGGCTCTTAAATCACATTTCTCATAATAGGTGACAAGATTTTCAATAATATTTTTGTCGTCGGGTGTCTTCCCTACCAGCAGAGAAGGCAGATTAGAAAGCGATGAGCCTAATCCGGTAATTGATTCGAGTGTTTTTGCCAGTTCAATCCAGAGGAGTTGAGAATGTAAGTTCGGTTCAATTAAAGTGCGTTCATTGAATACCGCCTCGGAAATCGGGGCTATCATTCCGGCTGCTACCGAAGAAGTCTTTTTTTCTGACGGGTCTTCGACAATGATATTTTTGATATTTCTTAAGGTCAGTTCCAAAGAAATAGTCTTGCCTATTATTCCCCCGCCTATTATTACGGTATCTATTTTTTGCATTTAGAGAGATTTTAAATGATTATTTTTTGCTAAAATAATTCTATAGCCTTTGGGGTCAGCGTCGTCCCACGGTTGCACCATCTGAATATTAATTTAATTAAAAGTTACATGGTTAATTTAATTAAGGCTTACATGGCGTAACTACCTTTATAGCGTTTCTCCTATTTTGAACCGCTTATCCTAGTTTTGCGGTGTCGCATTACGGTAAAGGGAATCCGTTTTAATATTGTGACGAATTTGTTGTTTTGAGTGAAAAAATGATCTCGTCATACAATAAGGCGGAAATTAGGGCATTCGGTCCACGGTTAAAACACTTTGGATCGGGACTTTGCGAAGTTGTCGTTATATCGAACGGGTGACCGTAGCAAGTCTATTAAAATTATGCAGTTATTTATATTGAATAGGTCGGACAGCTGTCCTGTTCGAAGATATTGTTAGATAAGGGATGACGAATTGAACAATTTGGTACAACAAGGGCTGTATGACCCTAGGTATGAGCACGATGCCTGCGGTGTAGGCTTTATTGCGAATATGAAAGGACTTAAGTCTCACTCGACTATTGATCGATCTCTAAAGATTCTCGAAAATTTAGAACATCGAGGCGCCAAAGGAGCGGAAGAAAATACGGGTGACGGCGCAGGGATTCTGTTGCAGCTACCCGAAGAGTTTCTGCGAAAAGAATTCAATAAAGTCAATGTAATATTGCCCGATAGCTTTGCCGTAGGACAGTTATTTTTCAATCGCCTTGAATCCGATATGGAATTTGCGGATTTTGAGGCGCACCTTAAGTCTTTGTCCGAAGAAGTGGCATTATCTTATTTGGGGAGTCGTAACGTACCCGTCGACGATTCAATAATCGGCAATAGCGCCAAATCCGCAATGCCGGATTTCTATCAGCTGGCATTTGAATATCACGGAAACTTTAACGTAGATACAGAAACTGCAGATGATTTTGAAAGATCGTGTTTTGTCTTGAGGAAGCTACTTGAAAATAGCTTTAAGGGTGTATATTTTCCTTCTTTGTCACATAAAGTGCTGGTGTATAAAGGAATGCTGACTGCCATTCAGCTGCGGGACTTCTATCTTGACCTTAAAGATAGCACTATGGTTTCGGCAATCGGGCTTGTACAC
>DAIDJA010000202.1 GCA_027451605.1 Acidimicrobiales bacterium | reverse complement strand
GATAACCAAGTATCGACAAAGGTGAAAAATTTGAATCCGGAAACCATGCGTCCAATGTTTGTATGCCAACGCATCCCACACCCTGTTGACTACTGGTAGGCGGAGGAGGTATATTAGGCGCCAACGTTGTAACGGTAGTGGGTGTGTTTACGGTGGTGGTTGAAACCGGAATCGAAGTTGTGACGGGAATGGTAGTGCTTTTTGAAACTATCTCAGTCGCAGCAGTTTTAGAATTGCCGGTTACCGTCGATGAAATCGCGTTTGTTTTAGCGGACGTAAAGGGGTGGGCAACGGTTAATGTTGCAACTATAACAGTGACCACCACCAGTGATATGATTGGTATAAATTTTATAATCTTGCTTATTAAGTTATATTATCACGTCAGTGCAATTTTTGCAAAAAAATAAGACACCATTCTGGATCTTCACGCTTTAGTGGGAAATTAGGATATAAATCTACCCATTATTTCATTCCCCACTAAAATGAGATGAGCCATTAAATTAAACGACTTCTCCTGTGACATTTGAGTTTTTTGCCTTAAGGCCTAAGGCCAGGGCTCCGAAAGCGACAACAATGATTCCGATTGAAAGAAAAGATTTTTGAAATCCGATCTTGGTGATCTCAAAGCCCATTCCAAATGGAACTATTACCGCTGACAGTTGATTAATCGTACTTAACGTAGAATTTGCCTGTCTGACAAAAACCATCGGAATAGTTTTTCTTATCACTGAAAGCGCCAAAGGGTAGATTATTCCGTGTCCGATCCCAAATATTGCCATTGAAATATAAAATATTACCGAACTATTAAAGTCAAATCCCGCAAGTGATATCAAAGCGGATGCAATTGAAACGACAATTAGTAATTGAACTTTGTTCAAGTGATTTGTGGCGGCAAAAGTTAGTCTGCATATAAGTGAAATAAAGAACAAAACGCTGAAAGCTATGGCAATTGACGAGTAATTTAAGTGCTCAACTTTGTTACCCATTAATCCGCCAAAGATTGTAACGGCTTCAAAAGGAACTTCAAACATTAGCAAAAGTGTTAATGCCTTTAGGCAGCTTCTGTTTTTAAAGAAGTTAAAAGGTTTGTGTTCGGTGACTGATATAAGCCGGTCTGCATTTGAAATTGCAACATCTTGAATATTCTTCAAATTTAAAATTATCGCAAACGTTGCAACTAATGCCGGAAAAGCCGCGACCAAGATGGCAATTCGAAGATTTTGATTTGACAAAGCAAGAATGACCCCTTCGATGGAAGGCGAAAGGAATAACGCCAATGACAATGCGGAAGTATAGGTTCCAAACTGTTTTTCTATGCTTTTGTATCCGATCATTCCAACTACAGTTACAATTGCCGGAATTATTAAGGCATTCCCAATGTTCAAAAGAATCATGCCTGTCAGAAATAGCTCTCTTGATTTTGACAGATAAAAATCGACACCGGAAATAAATATAAACATCAAGCCCAAAGCCAAAGATGATGATAAGAACATGGCATGGCGATAGATCTTTAGGTCAAAAGAGAGCAGGCCCATAATAATCAGGCTCGTCAAAGAGCCGACAGATACGACTAACCCAATAGAAGTTTCGCCCATGTGTAAATAGTGATTTGCGATTAGGGCCGCCAACACTGCTTGAGCGCCGTTGGTTATTCTAAATAGGAAACCCACCAGTGTTGTTGTATGCGTAAGTTTCCGCAAATGTTTTATTTTAAGATCTGAAGTCTGCATTTTGATCAGTTAGTTGCAAATTAAAGCTTAGTTAAATAAAATTGATGCATGTTACGATATGGGATAGTTGGTACGGGAATGATGGGTTCTGAGCACATCATGTCCTTGAGAAATATTGATGGCGTTGAAATTACTGCTGTCGCTGATCCGAATGAGAATTCCTTGAACTTGGCTAAAGCTATGTTGGGAAATCTTAAAGAGAACGTCAAGTTTTTCTATTCTGCTAAGGAGTTGGCGGATTCAGGCCTTTGTGATGTAATAATCGTGGTAACTCCTAACATGACTCATGAGACAGTATTAGAAGATTTGCTTGGCAAAGATGTACACGTATTAGTGGAAAAGCCTCTTTCAATTTCGGTTGAAAGCTGCAAAAAGATTCTCGATATGGCAAAAGAACATAAAAAGATATTATGGGTTGGCTTGGAATATCGATATATGCCTGCTTTAACCAAGGGGCTTGAGTTAATTAATGACCCCGATTTCGGAGATGTCAAAATGGTGTCCATTGTTGAACATCGTTATCCGTTTTTGCCGAAGGTCAATGACTGGAATCGATTCGCTGAAAATACCGGCGGCACGTTAGTTGAGAAATGCTGCCACTTTTTCGACTTAATGTCATTGATCGCAAAAGGAGAACCCGTCAAAGTCTATGCCAGCGGAGGACAAGATGTAAATCACCTCGACGAACTTTATGACTCCAGGGTTCCCGATATTTTGGACAATGCATTCGTTATCGTTGATTTTGACAATAAGGTTAGGGCGTGCCTGGATATATGTATGTTTGCCGAGGGCTCCAAAGATGAACAGATAGTCTCTGTTGTTTCCGATAAAACAAAAGTCGAAGTCAAAGTCACAAGCGGGCAGATTTATTATGGCAGACGCACCTCAGGGTCTGTGGGGGTTAAGGTAATTGATGTTCAAAAAGATGAACGCGTAAAATACGAAGGGTTTCATCATGGGTCGACATATCTGGAGCATCTGGACTTAATTGATGCTATAAATTCTCATTCTTTGGCAAAGGTAGATCTATTGAGCGGAATTCGCAGTGTAGCGATTGGTGCCGCGGCGGAACTTTCCGTTAAAACCGGAAAGCCGGTCAATATTGATTCTCAATACAACTTTAGTTTCTGAGCAATTTTTGAATTACGATTTGAATTAAGGCATCGAATCAGCTAAATTGCATTGAGTAGATTTTGGTCGAATCAGACAGAATAGACTGAATTAATTTTGATCAAAACCACAAAATCCAGCCTTAAGACTTACGTTTTAGGTTTATGAGGCGATGAAACAGTAATTGAAAAACTTGTTCAATGGTTTAAACGAGCAGGCGGCAGTAATGAGAAAGAGGAACAATGTCGGTAATCGATATAGCAGATAAACTTTTTAAAGGGGAGATAACCATAACCGAACATCATCCGCTGTTCATGGCAGGTGAGGTAGCGCCCGTCACCGAAAATGTCGCATTTGTGCCTTCTTTTGCCAACGTAAGCGTTTTGAGAACAGCCGACGGTTTTTTTATGGTTGATACCGGTTCGTCGGTATTTGCCCAGAACGTGCAAAATCTTATACATGAGTGGACAAAGGACCGACTTAATACGGCAGTATATTCACACGGACACATTGATCATGTATTTGGATATACGGTGTGGGAAAAATTTGCCCAAGACAATAACTTAGAGCCGCCTAAATTTGTTTCACATGAAAAAGTCGTGGATCGGTTCGACAGATATAAACTTACCAACGGCTACAATACGGTCATTAATCAGCGACAGTTCCAATTCCTAAACTTCGTATTTCCCAGTGAATTTAGATATCCCGATGTTACTTATCGCGACACATTGGATTTGACTGTCGGGGACGCAGAATTGGTTTTAAATCATGCCAAAGGTGAAACCGATGACCATACCTATACTTGGTTTGAAAAAGAAAGAGTTCTGTTTTGCGGAGACCTGTTTATTTGGGCTTCGCCAAATGCAGGTAACCCTCAAAAAGTACAAAGGTATCCCATGGAGTGGGCAAAGGCGCTAAGAAATATGCTCAATCTTAAGGGCGGACCGCCTGAGGTCGTACTGCCTGGACACGGCTTTCCTATAATAGGCAAGGACCGCGTGGTTGCGGCCTTAAGTGACACGGCAGCTTATTTGGAGTCAATAGTGGCTCAAAGTCTTGAGTTAATGAACAAGGGAGTTAAACTAAACGACATCGTCCACGCAGTTAAGCCTCCGGCGGATTTGAGTGATAAACCTTACTTAAAGCCCGTATATGACGAGCCGGAATTTATAGTAAGAAATATATGGAGGCTATACGGGGGATGGTGGGATCTGGACCCCTCTAACTTAAAACCTGCCAAAGACAGACAAGTA
>DAIDJA010000201.1 GCA_027451605.1 Acidimicrobiales bacterium | reverse complement strand
AGCGGTACTACCGGTAGCAGTTACGGATGGAACGGGGCGGGGTGGACTTCAACCGAACCCACAGGGGGGTGGACCAAAGTTGATCAGTCATTGGGTATTCAACATTCATTTACTTCAATATCGTGTATTTCAACAACTGAATGTGCCGCAGTTGATAATCTGGGGGGTCTGATCAGCTTTAATGGGAGTAGTTGGAATGAAACCGACGCAAACGGCGATAATCCTCTTTCGTCGATTACATGTATCAGTTCCACGACTACATGTGTGGCGATGGATCAGTCAGCTTCAAGGTCTCAGATTTTAAGCATCAATCAAGCATTCGCATCGACATTGTCAGTTTCAGATTTAAATCCTGCCTTAGATGAGAAAAGCTGGGATCATCTCGGAGACAAGAGGTTTGATATCAGAGATATTCAGGGGATAATATCTACATTAATAGATGACTCGATTATAAATCCCAATCAGATTGTTGCCTCAGGACAATCCTACGGAGGCATACAGACTCTCGGTCTGGCCTTTGCCGATCAAAGTGAGGTATTAGTTAACGGCTATTCCATGCCTTGGGCATCTGATTTTGGAAACGTATCTTTGGCCGCGGCAATACCTCAGATGACCGCAACTGATATCTTTTCGGCCCTGACTGTTAACGGACGTTCAACGGACTCAACTAAGTCTTCGATTCCGGTTGGTGCTCCCAACAGCCAGATCATAGATGTTCTGGAAAAAGTAGTAAATCCGACAAATCAGCAGTCCGCCCCGATCGGTTCGGAAGATGATCTAATTTCGGTAATAAATGCCCTGAAAGCCGGACAGAGTTACCAGTCGAATCCGGTAATATCGTCATTTGAAACAGTCTTTAACTCCTATCATTCCGCCTTGGAAGATAATGTTCCAAACCCATCGGTTCCGATCTTTATTATTCAAGGTACGACAGATCTGTTTTTTAATGTCACCCAAAGCGAGGAACTGATAAACAAGTTATTAAGTGCAGATTCGACATATCCTGTATCGGGATATTATGCCGGTCTGGGTCACTCCATATATCAGCCGGTCTTTAATTGGGCACAGGCGTACTCATATGCCGACTCTTGGCTTAAGCAAACTCTTTTAGGGGCACCTCCCGCTCCTTCGATTACTATTGCCACTACGTCCTGCGGCAATGAAGTTACTTCAAATTTGGTTTCCGTGCCCACTTTGTCTTTTCTTCAAGAGTCCCAGTCGACAATTACCGGTTCAACCGGATCTACTTCTACGTTATCTTCTGCATTTGACGGCGGATGGGCATGCACCTTGCCCAATTCATCTTATGTAAGTTATCAATCAAACGGTAATATGACCATTAATTTACCACCCGGTCAGTTTGAATTTAACGGAGATGAAAATACTACTTTATCCCCCATACTTTTAACGGGGGGGATAACGGTAAATGCTAACTTGGTCACTTCGGGGATTGACGAGTCAATATCGGTTGAAATATATGATGTATCTTCTGAGGGTATCTATACTGAAATTACTTCAGGATCCTACAAATTGACGGGAATAAGTCCGGGAAAGGTATCTTTTGAACTATATCCAAACGGTTGGAGTCTTTTACCGGGTCACAGCATTGAAGCCGTAATAGCCCAGCAGTCAGATCAGTTTCAGCCCGACGGAGTCCCAAATGACACAGTTAATTCAATTCGGGGTATATCCTGTGTATCTAATACCTTTTGTGTGGCAGTAGATTCGGCCGGTTATTCATATCTGTATACGGGAAGTAGCTGGAGCGGTCCTACTGAAGTTGACAATACCGCTTCGCTTACTTCTGTATCGTGCAGCTCAAATACCTTCTGTTTGGCAGTTTCAACAAGCGGAAGTGCCTATTACAGTTTGAACGGAACATCATGGACTAAAACCACAGGAGATTCTAATCCTTTAACTTCGGTATCTTGTATATCGACAAGCTACTGTGCCGTAGTTGATGATGTCGGCAATATTCTAGGGTATGACGAAGCTACAAATAGCTGGGTCACTCATTCGGGTGTAACATCTAATACCTTAACTTCTGTATCTTGTGTCTATATATCCTCCAGTCTTTACTGTATGACAGTAGACAATATGGGGAATGCCTATTCCACTACCGACGGTACCACTTGGACAAAGATGTCTTCAACTTCAGATTCCAACGGTTTTACTTCGGTGTCTTGTTTCGGAATTTCAGACTGCATGGCTGTGGATAACTCCGGTAATGCCGACTATTACAACGGATCCACCTGGACACTAAGCAATATCGACGGAATGAGTCAATTGACTTCAATCAGCTGTATTACTTCAAACTGCATAATCTCAAATTATAACGGCAATATTATCAACTGGACGGAATCTAATTCAACATTTTCCCAACCCTTAGCGGAAGATCTAACCACAGACAGCATAGGATCCTACTGCAGCATTGGCAGCGGCTCAAACTGCAAACTATCGAATTTCATAACAGCCATATCGTGTATAACCGGATTCTGTATGGCAGCTGATGCAAACGGTAATTACTTAACTACTACCACAAGTCTGAGCACATGGACCACTCCGGGACAGATGGTGGCAAATGAATCATCAATTTCAGGCATTTCCTGCTATTCGAGTTCAAGTGCCAATGACTGTGTGGCTGTTACTAAGTTGGGCGAGGTAATGTATTATAACGGAACCACTTGGACAATTACGATGGTTGATCCGGGGAATTCTTTAACTTCGGTATCCTGTACATCTTCCACATTATGCGTAGCAGTAGACAATGCCGGAAACTACCTGTATTCAACTGATCCCGCAAGTGGTACGTGGTCAGCTGTCAACAATATTGACGGGATAAATGTCATAACATCGGTTTCATGTCCGACGGCGACATTCTGTGGAGCAGTTGATAATAAAGGGCAATATGATTATTCAGCGTCTCCGACAACTGCTTCGTCGTGGTTACCTCCTCCTAATGGTACTGCCGGATTCCAGGGAATTGATACCGGTAACAGTATCAACTCGATATCGTGTCCGACTAGTTCGTTTTGTGTGGCGGTAGACAATGTGGGGAATTATGATTATTCAACGACTCCGGCATCTTATTCGTCATGGACTCATCCGGGTCCAGTTGGATTCACCTCCATTGATTCCACCAACTCCATAAACTCAGTTACCTGCACCTCTTCCACGGTCTGTGTCGCAGTGGATAATAAGGGTAATTATCTGTATACCAATAATATGAGCTCAAGCGGAGCTACTTGGAGTTCGGCTGGCACAGGCGTGACTGATTCCCTGTCCTCGTCATGTTCTCCGGGTTATGCGGGAGCTGCTTTATCCAACTGTATATTCTTGGATACTAACTTTGATTCTTTTGCCGCAACTTATATTGACTTTTTTGGAAAGATTTCTTGGAATATTTCAAATACAGGCTATCTGGATCAAGGAATATCCCCAAGTTCTACAGCTCCTCAGGCATCATGTTTCAACTCAGTAACTACCACTAATGAATACTGTCTCGCTGTTGACAATACCGGCAGTGCATTTATTTACAATGGAAAAAATTGGGCAAGCGGTACTTCTGTTTTGGTATCTTCAGTATCTGTTAATGTGCCGGGGACCTGAAATGACATATCTGAAGCCAATTAAGCCTTTATTTAAATGGAATTTAGATTCAAATAGCTATATAATTAAAAATGGAGGATAGGATATGAAATTAACCTATTACAAGATAAATCCTGACAGGGTTAATACCGACAGGGTTAATACCGACAGGGTTAATACCGACAGGGTTAATACCAACAGGGTAAGTACAGGTATCTCCGAAAAGGCTATAAAAGTTATCAAAAAAGGTATCAAAGTCGGTATTACCGTAGCCATACTATTGATAAGCCTCACTGCCTTAACCATCCAAAAAGACAAAGCATACGGATCAACTGTTACGGATCCCTTACTACCGTCAAACCCCATTGCCGGCTATGCCTACTATTTGGCAGGGGGAGGTCTAGACCCGGTGACTCCCTCGGGGACTCCGGCTGATCAGGCAGTAGGTGTCGGAGCAGATAGCTTTGATTCCATGGGTAATATATTTGGTTACGTGAAGAATGGTCTAGGTATGGAACCCGCGGTATC
>DAIDJA010000200.1 GCA_027451605.1 Acidimicrobiales bacterium | reverse complement strand
CTACCGAAAATTGACCTGCCAATTCATATCATCAGCGGTCAGAAAGATGAAATAATTTCGCCGGAGTCGATCTTGGATTTGCAGTCCAGATTAAAATCATCATCGTTAACCTGGGTGAAGGACGGTACGCATCTTCTTATACATGAGAAACCAGAGTTATTGGCGGAAATCATATCTTCGTGTTAGGGATATTTGACATGACAAAAGCCCCATTTGCATTGGCAAACGGAGCTTTGTCGCTTAGCCGGTACTCAGACTTCCAATACCTTTGTCTTTGGTATTTTATTGAGGTGCCAGAATCCGAAGAGTACCAAAATCAACATTATGGCTGCCAAGATAAATGAGGCAATCGCTGCATACCCTGCAATTTCTCCGAATATTGAAAATGCATAGGCTTCAAGCAGAAGTCCTCTTAGAGTAGTTCCCTGAAAGCTCGTTTGAACCGCGGCCGCTAATTTTGTGTTGGTTGGATCTGCACGGGATGCGGTGCTTAATTTAGAATAAACTCCGTTGTAAGGCATTTCCGACAGGTGGACTGCAATGAAGTCATTTGCATATACTTCGGCTTGCTGTCCCGTTAACAGTTGCTGACCGGCATACTGGGATACAGTGGGAATCATACTTGGTGTAATTTCGGTTCCCGCCTTGGCATTTTTAAAGGCCGCCGCCGGGGGAAAATAGATCTGCTGTTGGCTAAGCTGAGAGTGAACCTCATTGTTTGCAAAAGATGCGCCCCACGTCAGTAAGCTACCGGCTACTATGAGAACCACAACCAAAAGTAATCCTCCTAAACTCATCATTAGGTCAAAAACTCGTCTGTTCATAGTTACTCCTTTCTGTTTTTATTTTGTTTTACGACGATAACCGGACACTCTGCATGTACAACCACATAGTGGCTGACCGACCCGATTAAAAGTCGACTTATTGTATCATGGCTTCTGGCGCCTACGACAATACCTTCAGCATTCTTGCCATGAGATACGAGCTCCTGACCGGCGGCACCCTGAACAATCTTTAATGTGGTTTTAACATCAGGATGGTCGGTGGTAAAGAGCTTTAACTGATCTGTAATGAACTGTTTTGCCTGCTCATACAAATCTTCTGTATTTGGAATTGAAATTGGGAACGGGTAAAGTGAACCGGGGAGCAACCAGGAATAAACTACTTCCAAAGTTAAGTTTCGTTCATGAGATTCTGTTAGAGCCCACCTCAGAGCATCAACGGATCCGGGAGAACCGTCAAATCCTACTACCAATTTTCTTTCTTCGGAAACACTCACTATGTTCTCCTTTCTGTCTAGCTCTTTTTATCTATCTCATACTTAGAAGTGTAGTACCAAAATATACGTATAGTAGTATTTGCTTAGAAAAAACTCACAAGAAAATATACGGGTGGCAAATTGCGTAATTATACGGTTTGGGAATATTTTTGAAAACCTAAATGATAAAGAATTACCGAATCATAGTGCAGAAAAGTAGATTATTAAGATTACGGTCTAACAAGACACGACAGCATCGCCTGAAGTTTAAGTTGAGTCTCTATTAATTCAAGTTCAGGGTCCGAGTTTTCTACAATACCTACGCCCGCCCAAATTGTTGCCTCAGAATTTGAAATTTGAGCCGACCTAATTCCCAAATAAAATTCACCATCGCCGGCAGAATTTAACCAGCCGACCGGTCCTGCATAACGACCTCTGTCAAAGATCTCGTATTTTTCTTGGTATAGCATATAGCTGCTATCGGGTATCCCGCCTACTGCGGGGGTGGGATGAATTTTAGCTATAAGGCTTAAAATACTGTCCTCTGAACTGTCAAGTTTGGCTGAAATCGGAGTGGCAAGGTGGATCACGTTACGTAACGTTACGATATCGGGGACGTCAGAAACTTCCAAGGAATTGCAGATCGAACTCAGTTTAACTTTAAGCCATTCAACTACGAGACTGTGTTCGTTGCGGTTCTTCTTTGATGCCATTAGCTCGTCTATTGCCACTTTGTCGGCATGCAGATTGCCGCTACTGGCGATTGTTCCGGCCAGAGGTTTTAAGGTAATGGTATCTGCGGATTTTTTAATTAAAAGTTCAGGCGATGCACCCAAGAAACCATCCATTGAAAAGATAGTACAAGTTGGATACAGAGTCTTTAATCGATTTAGAGATGTGATCTTACAGAAGGGTCGGTTTGCTTCAATTTCGACTCGCCTCGCTAAGACTACCTTCGTAACTTTACCGTCGGAAATCTCGTTGAGTATTTCAGCAACGGATTCTTTAAAAATTTCGTGGTCCATCGTACTCGTCAGTTTAAAAGTATCCGGATTCTTAATCTTATTGTCGATGGGATTAGATTGCAGCTCGTCAAAGTTAACCGGTTCACAATTCAGACAAAGCTGCCAACCAGATCCGTTGTTCTGCAGATATATTAGACGCTTTGGAATGAAGACGACAGAGCTCAAGGCAATGTCATACTTTGCGGGGAAAAAACATAAGGTTGACGGCGAAATGAAAAATTGCCCCGGTAGAATTTCCGGGATATCAACTTGACTATTAATTTCTTTTAATCGTCGTAGTATCGCCGATGTGTCGTCATCGTCATTCAGAGAAGCTTCGAGGGTTTCAAATTCACCTTGACCAAGCAGTTGATAGTCGGGAGTGATATAAATAAAGTCATTTTGTCCTGCAATATCGAGAATATCCCAAGCCGGAAAATTCTTTCTGCTTAAGTTTCCAAAAACTGTTTCTAATATGTCAGCTGAATTATTGGACACCATAATTTAACTTAGTATTTAAAAACGGGAACCGTAGCATCCAAAATTTGGACGGTTCCAAAAAATAAAGTTTTATGGCTTGAACCTAAAAATCCCTGTCGTTCCAACATCTCAAGTAAAACCTCTCTATTGGGTAAATAGACAGTTGAAGCGGGTAGATAAGAGTAGGCATTTTTATCTGAAAATAAAGCACCTATTTTTGGGACACAACGTTTAAACCAAAGTCCATGAATCTCTTTAACTATCGGAAGCTGCGGTTCGCTTACGTCCAAAAGTGCGATTCGTCCTCCCGGTTTAACAACTCTGTAACACTCTTTAAAAAATGTCTTCAGGTTTACAAAGTTACGTAATGAAAATCCTGAAACGAGTCCGTCGAATGAATCATCTTTAAAAGGGAGCTCTTCTGCGATACCCTGCCCTATATTTCCCAACGAGCGATTCTGTTTTATCATATTAAATGAAAGATCGATTCCTATAGCGTGCATCCCCTTTTTTTGAAGCTCACGAATTAAATCTCCGGTTCCGCAACCGACATCCAACACAATGTTCCCTGGTTTTGCCCCTAGGTGATCCAAGAGCTTTTTGCGCCATCCACTGTCCATGCCAAAGGTCATATATGAATTAATCTTTTCGTAGTCCACGGCAATAGAGTCAAACATTGCCTTGACTGCTCCCATTTTTTCATCTTTTGCCGGTAGTGCGCTCTTGTCGTGATTCATTACTCAATTAAATATCGATGAAATCTAAGATCCAATTTATGATTTGAGATAAGATCTTGTAATTTATGACTGGTATTAAGTTTAGGGTAAGAAATTCACGGTGAGATTAATCAGCATAGCAACGGCCATAAGTGGCATTTTTGTTCTTTAGCATAGGCTATTTGTTAGTCGTGTTGACTAAGTAAAGGCCGTATCGGTATTTAAAGTAACATTGATCTTGGCTATTTTAATTCAATAGGGACAATCAAATTTGGGTAGTTACGTAGCTTCAGCAATCAACGTCCTTTTTAATCCGATTTTTCATAACATGCAAAAAAATAACAAACCGTTAAAATCTGAAGCAACTAGGACAAAGAAGAATTTATTTGCCATAGATCCTAAGTTGAAGGCCCAGCTCGATCAGGCAGTTTATTGCTATGTAAAAGATCGATATCAAGAGGCTGTTTCCATTTTAAAAAAAATTCTTAAAGTAGCTCCAAATTATGAAGATGCGATTGAATTGTTGGGACTGTCCTATTATCGCCTTGGAGAATTTAGCGATGCAATAAGCGAGCTTGAAAAATTTACCGGACTTACCAAAAACTATGAGCAACTTCCCGTCATAGCAGATTGTTATCGAGCTCTGGGGTACTACAAGAAAATGTTTTCAACTTGGAATTTTATAAAAA
>DAIDJA010000199.1 GCA_027451605.1 Acidimicrobiales bacterium | reverse complement strand
TTTTCCAGCGGCCTAAAACCCC
This sequence comes from Acidimicrobiales bacterium, assembly GCA_027451605.1. GTDB lineage: Bacteria > Actinomycetota > Acidimicrobiia > Acidimicrobiales > JABEUL01 > JAJZNL01. The sequence goes on along the minus strand of DAIDJA010000199.1, from coordinate 4,138 downwards.
ACTGATTCCTAAATAGCGATGTCTCGTTTAAATATGCCGAAATGTCTCTTACGGAGATTCCTTTTGCAATTTTTGTACCCAAAAAAGGAGGCTGAAATATCTTGTTGTCGGTTTCGACCCGGGGAGATCTTTTCGGAATGGTAGCCGGATCAATCATGGCTAAAAGCTCCGACTTTCTAGGTCCGGTCGTTCTTTTACGGACTTCTTTACCAAAGTGTTCGTCACCTTCGCCCGACATTTTCATCTGAATCAGCTTGGCCATAGTTGAAAGTCCTTCAAAGGCATCTTTGCCGTAAAATACTCTTCCTTTGTAGATCTTTCTTAAGTCGGATTCAACATATGTTCTGGTTAGAGCAGCCCCGCCCAAGATTACCGGAATATCATGAAGGTTGCGGTTATTTAATTCTTCCAGATTGTCTTTCATTATCAATGTGGATTTTACTAAAAGTCCGGACATGCCTATAACGTCTGCATCGTATTTTTGCTGAGCTTCCAGCATTTCGGTTATCGGGATTTTAATTCCAAGATTGTAGACCGTGTAGCCGTTATTGCTAAGAATTATGTCAACTAGGTTTTTCCCAATATCGTGTACATCGCCGGCCACTGTTGCCAAAACTATCGAGCCCTTGCTGGTAGTTTCAACTTTGTCCATGAAGTTTTCCAGGTAGTTTACGGAAAACTTCATTGTTTCGGCCGAGTTTAAAACAAACGGCAGCTGCATCTGACCGCTACCGAACAGGTCTCCGACTACCTTCATACCGTCCAAAAGAAAATCGTTGATAATTTCGAGGGCGGAATAGCCTTTGTCCAAAGCCTCATCTAAGTCGGCTTCCATACCGATTTTGTTGCCGTCGATAATTCTTTTTTTTAGACGTTCTTCAACCTCCAGGGAATTTAGGTCTTCGCCGGAGTCGACAGTATCTTCCATTTCCGCAAAGTACTCCAGCAATGCTTGGAGCGGATCATAGAAGCCGAGTTCGTGATCGGCGGGTCGCCTTCTATCGTAAATTAAGTCTAAGCATATCGACTTAATCTCTTCGTCTATAGTGTGGGTGGGGACAATCTTGGCGGCATGAACGATTGCGGCATCAAGACCCGCCTTTTTGCATTCATCCAGAAAGATAGTGTTTAAGTATTTTCTTGCAACCGGCTTAAGACCAAAGGATACGTTAGATAGACCTAAGACGGTATGTACCCCCGGAAGCTGTTGTTTTATGAGTTTTATCCCTTCAATTGTTTCAATTCCATCCTTACGAGACTCTTCCATACCGGTAGATAGCGGAAGGACCAAAGCATCAAAGATCAAATCTTCAGGTCTAATGCCATATCTGTCAGTGGCTATTTCAAAGATTGCCTTAGCCGCTTTTAGCTTCCATTCGGCGGTTCTGGCCTGTCCGTCGGTATCGATGCATGTGCATACTACACCACAACCATATTTAGCTGCAAGTGTCAGAAACTTGTCAAGACGTCCTCCGGGTTTGTCGCCCTCTTCGAGATTTACGGAATTCAAAATCGGCTTTCCGCCAATCCACTTTAAAGCAGTTTCAATTACTTGATGCTCCGTAGAATCTAAAACGATTGGAACGGTTGACTGAGTAGCTAATCCCCTCATGATATTTTCCATATCGATAGTACCGTCCTTGCCGGTGTAATCGACACAGACATCAATCATGTGTGCACCTTCGGCGACCTGTGATTTTGCCATGGACGCTATCGTTTCATAGTCTTGATTTAACATTGCCTCACGAAACTGCTTGGATCCGTTTGCGTTAGTTCGTTCACCAATCATTAGAACCGAAGACTCTTGCTCATAGGGCACGAAGGAGTAGAGCGAAGCTGCACCCGTTTCAATTGCAGGTTTTCGCTTTTTTGGATTGGAATTTCTTACCATATCGACCACCATTTTTAGATGCTGATCGGTTGTTCCACAACATCCGCCGACGATTTCAATGCCGTAGGTTTCGATGAATTCTTTGTGATATTTAGCCAATTCTTCTGGGGTTAAATCATAGTGCATTTTGGAATCTTTTACGCTGGGAAGACCGGCATTTGGAAGTATCGATATTGGTTTTCTGGAGTGTGAACTCAGATATCTAATCGATTCTGTCATTTCAGCCGGGCCCGTTGCACAATTCATGCCGATTACATCCGGCTTCATTGCATCCAGCGAGCACAGTGCGGCGGCAATTTCGGTACCGGGAAGCATCCGTCCGGTAAGTTCAATTGTCACCTGAACCTGTATAGGAATTTTAAATCCAACGACATCCATTGCCTTTCTGCAGGCAACCATCGCCGCTTTGGCTTGGAGTAGGTCAAATACAGTCTCGATTATAAACAAGTCGATGCCATTCTGAATTAGGGTTAAAGCTTGCTCAAAATAACTGTTTGATAGCTCGTCAAAAGAAATATGGCCCAGGGTCGGAAACTTTGTTCCGGGGCCAATCGACCCGGCAATAAATTTAGGGCTGGTAGCCGTTGAATATTCTTTTGCCAGTGTTTTGGCCAAGGTGGCTGCTGTGCTGTTGATTTCTGTTACCTTGTCTTGAAGTCCGTACTCTTGTAAAACGATGCCGAAAGCGCCGAAGGTGTTGGTTTCTATAACGTCTACACCCACCTCTAAAAACGACCTATGTACCGTCTCTATAGCCGATGGCTTTGATAATAATAAGTGTTCGTTACATCCTTCAAATTGCTTGCCACCGAAGTCTTCGGCAGTAAGATCCTGAAGTTGTAAATTTGTACCCATGGCACCGTCAAATATTACGATCCTCTGTTTAACTAGATCTAGATAGGAAGATGACATATTGTTGTGTAAGTGAATAAATAAAGAGAAAAAATATTGCCTGGCTTTAAATTTTAGTCTCTTATATGCCCTAACCAAACAATAGGAGTTCAAGATGATATATTTTAGTTTCGAAGTTAGCAACTTGCACCTTGCGTTACTTCGCAAATGGATGGTGCCTGTCCTTGCTGTTTGATTTGGTATTAGACTTGATATTAAATGCGACTGCGAGTAATTTGCTGGCTATATTAAGTTTGGCACCAGAGCCGAGAGTAGTTGAATTAATATCTAAGTGAGCCCATCAATTAAGATCTTATCTATTGTCAAATAAGAGTCTGTTTTTTAAATGTTTAGAATAAAGCAAATATGGTTGAAGATACTCAGCTGAACCCTTCATTATTAATTGATGAAAGCCACCGTTTAAAACCTCTAGACGGATTAAGAGGTGTTTTCGTAGCATTCGTTGTGCTATTCCACGCAAATATTGCGGATTCAGGTGGTTTTTTTGTGGCGGTGGACGGGTTTTTTGTTCTGTCCGGATACCTTATCACTTCAATTTTGATAAAGGATCTCTTATTTGCAAATAAAATTGGATTCAAGAAATTTTGGGTGAGGCGTGCCCGAAGACTTTTGCCGGCACTATTTTTCTTGGTATTGGTTGTGGCGATCGGCGAAGCATTGTTTGGCGACCCTTCTTTGATGCCGACTGTTAGGGGAGACTGTTTGGCGGCCTTGTTTTACGTGTCGAATTGGTACTATATTTTTACTCACGTGGGGTATTTCGGGTTAAGTGTAGTTAAATCTCCCTTGCAGCATACATGGACACTTGCAATTGAGGAGCAATACTACATTGTTTGGCCGTTGGCTGTGGCCTTGTTTTATAAGGTATTCAAAAAGTTCAAATTCATGTTTGTTGTTACCTTGCTTTTATCAGTGGTATCTGCAATCACAATGTTCTTAGTTTACAACAATGGCTCAAATGTTAATGGTGCCTATTATGGAACAGAAACAAGGGCGGAGGCATTACTCCTGGGGAGCGGATTGGCATTTTTTATGGCTAAAGCCAATGAGATTCCCCATTGGTTTACAAAGGTAGTGGGGGCTATTGGTCCGTATGCAGGTATAACCGGTTTGATAGTGGGAATCTTTGCGGCCGGTCCGGCAAAGTGGATATTCTTCGGTGGATTTTATTTATTTGATATATGTATGGCAGTTGTGGTGGCATACGTTGTACTATTTCCACACAGAATCTTTTCGAATATATTTACGGTTAGGCCGCTTATATTTCTTGGATTGATCTCATATGGTCTTTATTTATGGCAATATCCGATAGTTCAGGTAGTTAATCAAAGAAAT
>DAIDJA010000198.1 GCA_027451605.1 Acidimicrobiales bacterium | reverse complement strand
AATCCTATTCATTTAAGTCAACCCTGGTAATTTCAAGCGGTTCACTAAGTCCCCTAATTTTGACAGTTTCAGAAAGAATTGAATTCTTAGAGATGTGCGATTCGGAGCCGAATGACCGATATGTGGAGGTAGTTAAAATAACTTCGTCGTCTCTCGCCATTGAACACAGCCTGGATACAAGATTGACATCTTGTCCATAGATATCGTTTTTGAATTCTAAAGGCGTTCCTAAATGACATCCTACATGTATGGGCCATGGATCTCCCATACTGTTTGTAACAGTCTTTCTTAAGTTATTCAAAAAATCAAAAGCTTTTGTTGGTGGAGGTAGGACAACCAGCAAGCCATCTCCCAGTGATTTTATTACTCGCCCGCCATTTGCCTTAGCCAATTTTGATCCCTTTAGAAAAAAAGAGTCTGATAAGTCGCGGGCCGCTTTGTCGCCATTTTCCGATGTGAAAGTTGTAAACCCCGCAAGATCCAGCATCAAGATCAGGTACGATATTGGTTTGCCGACGCCGCTTTCGTATGCTCTTCTCTGACCCTCTTGGGTTATATTAAATTCATAAGTAGGTATTCGTTGAATTTTTGCAAAGCCCGCAGATTCAAGTTGTAAGAGCGTAGAAAGTAGGGTAGATGCGTTAAACGGCCGGCGAGCTTCTTCGAGTATCTTTAGTACCTCACTCCCGGAAAGCCGATTAGAATCATCGGTTCCGCTTAAGGCCAAAAGTACATCGGTGAGCCGAGAATTGTTCACCATTTAATCTTATCGTAATATTACGAAGGAAGTATGAATTAACGATATTTTGGGATTGGGGTAGCAGTTTTAATTAAATTGTAAATTGGTTGCCTGATCTATTGGCAGCAATATATAATCTTGCAATTTGTTAATGTTTCAGAAGTTGCTTAGACGCAGTTAAAGCTAATCCAAATCAAAATGATCGGCTGAAAATCTCAAAATTTCTGCAAGGAAGATAGATTCTGCTTATGCTATTAACTCAATTTAGCTCTGTACAAAATAATATCGGGCAATGTTTTTGGATATTGGCAAGTTAGCCACTTGACTTTTCATAGTTTTGAAATGCATAAAAGACCGGAGTTCTGCCTTTAAAATACTGCAATAGTAAGTTGGCACTCGTAGGTAAATTTTCATAGGATGCAAAGTAGTTTGTATAAAATGGGCTGACCCCCTGAGCATGTATTACTCGACCAAATTCCAGCAACATTTGAGCCCATTTCGGGTCCAAAGATTCTTGATCCGGGTTTGCGAAACCCGATGAGGTTATGCTCCAAGCCTCATTAATCCATACTGCCTTATTGTTAATATTGACTGAATTTAGAAACTTTTGGGTATCCGTAAAGGCATTGGCCGTATATATATCGAAGCCGATGAAACTGAGACCCGGAACAGTTACCGCTTTTTGCAAAAAAGCCAAATCAAATTTATCGCCGGTTGAATTATCGTACACATTTGCATCAACTGATACACCGACTCTCGTGTTCGGTGACACTTCTTTAACTGCGGCAATTAATCTGTCTAAAAGCAATATCCAGTTGTTTGCGTCTAAAACTTGTTGATCGGCAGCTGAATTTGTATCCTTGGAAAGGCCGGCTATCATAGGTGCGTACCAGGGAGGCTCTTTGATAACAGTATAGTAAGCTGGCTTAAAAATCGAAGCTATTGTCTTTACGCGATTCACCCAAGCATTTTCAAATTGGGTCCATGGCAATTTATGATGCCTATAGTACTCCGCAGATCCATCCTTTAGAACGAGCACATGCCCGGTCTGTTTTATCATGTTAACAAAATGAGTAACCTTGGAAATTTCCGCCGAATTCGAACTTAACCAAGGGTCAAAGCCAATATCGACGGTAATCGCTTTTGCCTCTGTCTGGAATAACATCGAAAGATCTTCATTTAATACTTGATCTGTAATATTCGTCTTATCGATATTGTCATAGCTTGCCTCAATGAATGTGGGCGAAAGTAGAAATGGCCACGCCTTTGCGGTACTCCATTGGGCAAGTTTCTGATCAATAAAGGTCGGAGAAATTCCGTTTGGCCAACTTCCTGAGTTCCCTGATTGTCCCTGAGTTGAGACGGATTTATTTATACTATGCCCATTTGAACATGCGGTTAACAGAAAGCTAACCGTTAAACACACTATAAAAGATAGGGCAAACTTAAAAGTTTTCAATTAATTTACATTTGTAATATATCGTCGCCGAAATTTTCTTTTGATTCGTGAAGTCGTATTAAATTTATAAACCGGCGACGATATCCATTAATCTTATCCGATTTATCGAAGTAGTACAAGATAAATGAGATCGGAAAAGGGGAGTCATGTCGCGATAGCATTTACTGTAATTATTTGAAAATTATATTTATTCAATTGCGGTTTAATTTAATTGATAAATTTTCAGCCTTGGATTTTCTCTATTTTTTTAAAATATTAACTTTTAGCCGTATTCTATACCTTTATGGCTGGTTGCATACCGAAGAAAAAGTTTCCATCTATCTGCGATACGTTAAATTTCATGTTTCATGAAAAATATTTAGCTCAATAATAATTTAAAGTTAGCGAGTTTGACCATGTTTCTATCATGGTCAACGGAAAAGAAAGTGCGTTAAATATTCAGGCATGATCGTCTGTTCACGATAGCGGTTATGGATAATAGGTATATGATACATTGGCCGTAAAAACGTTACATATGTCTGTAGCCCCTACGTATTGATTGGCAAACATTTCGCCCGTCGGGATATCTGCAACTGCCGCTTTAGATGCCATTGTAGTTTCGGGTAATTTGTTTGGACCGGAATGAGAATTCACCCATATTCCAAGATACGATTGTTTCTGTCTTAAAGGTGGCCCCTCATTAACGAGAACATAACTGCAGATATGGTCTGACAGCGACAAATTGGCAAATGCAATCCATTGGCAATTTGCTATAGTGACCAAATTGCCGCAGGCATCAACTTGCACTGTGTAATCTTCTCTTTGAATTGTATCTGTCGCTGTCAAAGGAAAGCTGATGAACGTTAGATTGGGCTCTGCTGTCTGAACCTGATTTATTACAGAGGATGCATTCTGATCGCCAAATACATTACCGTCATTTGAGTATATATCAAGTGAAACGATTTCTGCTGTACCCACGGGATTAGGACTATACTCACCATTGAATGCGCAGCTTAGGTGATATCCCGGACACGGGTCAGTTGAGATAAAAGCTACGACCGCAGATGTAAGAACCGCGGCAACAATAGTTATGATTATGACAATAATCCCAAAATACTTCATAATTTTATTTGAATTTATTTTTTAGTCAGCTACTTTTTAATTTTGATTCATTTCAAGTTTTCATTGTATTTTAACTCGAGGGGCAAAAATTGTTTTCCCTGAAACTATATCGGCATTTTAACCCTTGTGGACAATAGTTTCCGAACTTTTATGAAACTAATTTCGAAAAATTGACTTACTTAAGAATTGCTAAAGAATATTAGCGATACTTTATGTTTTGAAATTTTAGATACAAATGTGGTTCGAGTTTTTAAAATACAATTTTAGTCGTTCAATCTTAAAATCTATCTGGCGTCCCACTTAAACCACTTTATGCCGATCCCGCCCAAGATCACTATGTAACAAATACATGTCAGTAAACAGAGCCACGTATGACCGCTCCAGGGTATCTCATGCAATGCACTTTGGAATACGGCGACTACCGTTCCTACGGGAGTCCATTCGGAGACGGACTGAAATGTTGACCCCAAGGTGCCACTGGGGCCAAGGATGCCTGTTAAGAGTAGTGCTATGTATAGGAACCCACCGACGGCATTTACGGTAACCGCAGAGTGTAGCATTCCAACGAGGGCCTGAGCAATCGAGAGAAAAACCATCGCCCCCAACATAGCGATCAGTAAGGTAGAGACGAATTCGACTCCGCTTATATGAATATGGTGAATTCGAATCCCAATGACCAATACAAGTATAGTTACGATAATGTCAAATGCTACCTGGACAATTATTCTGCTTAACATGATTGTCCATGTGGGGGCCGGAGTAACTCTCAGACGCTGAAATACACCCCGATCCCTATCCCGGGCGACGATCAAGGCGTAGCCTGTTAAAGCGGTTGCCAACAGTCCGACCGTTATAGCCAAGACAACGATAAACGATGGCTTGCCTACCCTAGAGGCC
>DAIDJA010000197.1 GCA_027451605.1 Acidimicrobiales bacterium | reverse complement strand
GTTGCCAGACAAAGCGAAGTAACCACCATTCTGGGCGAGTCCGGATCCGGAAAATCGACCCTTTTAAAGATCATCGCCGGTCTAATCAAACCCAAGGGTGGCGAAATTGTGTTCGGAGGCCAAGTCCTTTTTAATCAAACCACTTTCGTACAGTGCGAAAAAAGGAAATTCGGATATGTTCCTCAGGACGGAGCATTGTTCTTTAACCTTAACGTCATTGACAATGTCACTTTCGGATTAACCAGGAAGCAGAAAAAACAACACAATGTTGTGGAACTACTGGAAAAAGTGGGGCTCGTAGAATTTAGAAAAAGAATGCCCTCTCAACTGTCGGGGGGACAAAGACAACGCGTTGCTCTGGCCAGGGCACTCGCAATACAGCCTGAAATCATCTTACTTGACGAACCGTTTTCATCTCTGGATACAAATCTAAGAAATGAAGTCAGATTTGAAGTGAAAAACATCCTTTCCCAATTTGATACCGCGGCGATCTTGGTGACTCACGACCAGGACGAAGCCCTTTCGATATCGGATTCAATTGCCATATTAAAAAACGGCAAGTTTATTTCACAGGGTAGACCGCGGGAAATATATTCCAATCCGACCAGTTTGGATGTTGCCCGATATTTCGGCAATGTTAATATTATTCAAGGAGTCGCTACAGATAATGGTGTGAAGACTAATCTCGGAGTACTTCGAATAAACTCAACTGAAAATAGAGCCGAAATATTTAAAACTCCGGGCAATGAACTGAAGGTTTTGATAAGACCCGAACAGATCATGATTAAATCCGACCCTGGCGGAACTAATAGATACAGGGCTACAAGCGTGGAATACTTCGGTCACGATTCGCTGGTAGAACTAAAATCACTTTCTTGCGACAATGAACACGATAGTTTAATAATGAGAAACTCAACTACATATCCGATTCAAACCAATCAAATAGTTGAAATTGAAATTGTTGGTCCCGTTTCTGTATTTTAAATCACACGGACAACTTTAATAGTGCCAAATCATCGATAGGCTATTCTTATTTAGCGGCCTAATCTTTAGCTTATAGCCCTGGCTTAGTTTATTGATCTGACTTTAGTTTTTCCTGCAGTTTCAAATCTTTTTGTTTAACCTCGGTGGCCTGATCTTGGCGGAATTTTTCATATTTATTGAAGATGTCATCATCATGAACTCCCAATATTCTGAGAGCCAACAGCCCTGCATTTTTAGAACCGTCGATGGCTACGGTAGCAACCGGTATACCTTTTGGCATCTGCACCATCGATAAAAGTGAATCTAAACCTGACGTGGATTTAGACATGATGGGAACACCGATCACAGGCAATGACGTAACGGCAGCTATGACTCCGGCTAAGTGCGCCGCGCCTCCTGCAGCTGCGATTATTACTCCAAATCCGTTATCTTTTGCCGCTTTGGCAAAGGCCACCGTTTCGTCCGGGGTTCGATGGGCGGACAGTACCCTAACTTCGGTTTGAACTCCGAATTCGCGTATTGTCTCCCAAGCTTGCTTCATCACTTCTGCATCGGAATCACTACCCATTAAAATTGCAATTTTTTTCATAGAAATATATTAGTTGACGTTTTTTGATACTGTTCTTTTGGCATAGGATCATAATTACCGAACTATCTACTTCCGTAGACAATTCTTAATCTACCCGCATCTGAATTGGTAAAGTTAAACATTACATTACAATTATCACCGGCCGGCGGAGCTATCTGCGTCATCTTTAAAAAATTTAGAATATAGATTATGTCGGTGAATTTGAAACCAAAATTTTAATGCTATTATCTTTATCTGACGGAATACTCTGCCAAATTGGCGATATGCAACTGACTTAGAGTATTAAATTTCTCAAGTTAATTTAATTATCAGAAGCCAAATTAAAACTATTATATTTGGCTTGAGACAAATACTGTAATCTAATTTTCGGTATAAAGCTGTTTATTTAAGGCAAAATCTTAGGTGGAACATTTTAATTCTTGGAGGAATTTATGAGAGAAATACTGGTACTCGGTGGAGCAGGCGGCATCGGTCAGGTGGCAACAAAAACCGTCCTTGCCTCGGGTGAATTTGACCGAATAGTCATTGCGGATTTAAACCTGGATGCCCTTAAGGATTTTAAGAAACAGTTAGACAGCGACAGCGTCACAACTCTTAAAATCGACGCCAACGAATCATTGGTTTCAACTATTTCAGATTTCGATATTGTAATTAATTGCATCGGGCCTTTTTACAAATACGGCCCTAAAATATTAAACGAAGCGATCGAAGCCAAGGTCACCTATGTTGATGTTTGCGACGACCTGGATGCCACAGAAAAGCAGCTGACCTTAAATGAAGCGGCCGCAAAAAACGAGGTATGTGCGGTAATCGGGCTCGGAAATTCACCGGGTCTTGCAAACTTACTGGTTAAGTATGCCGCCGATAACCTATTCGACCAAATTAAGGAGGTCGACATAATGCATATTCACGGAGGTGAAAGCTTTGAAGGCGGCGCAGTAATAAAACACCGAATACATGCCATGGTAAATGACGTTCCGGTATTTGATAACGGACGATTTAAAATGGTCAGACTTCTTGAGCCCAGCGGCCAAGAATATGTTGAAGACTGCGAATTTAAAGATGTCGGCACTTATCCGGTATTCCCTTATCCACATCCCGAAACTATAACTTTGCCGAGAGAATTTTCCACTTTAACAAAAGTAACCAACCGGGGCGTTGTATTTCCGTTTGAATACTTCAATTTCACGATGGAAACCGTAAGAGAAGGTTTAACAAACTTGTCCGACCCGAACAATATGGATACCGATATTGACACATGGACTTCCACGATTCTTGCCTCCCGCAGCAATTTTTTGCAAAAACACAATATTACTTCGCCGAAGGGTTGTTTAAAAGTCGTGACAAAAGGTGAAAAAGACGGTAAAAATTACCAATATATCTTCTCAGTCTCCTCTCAAACTGAAGGCGCGGGAGCGGGTACCGGTATTCCCGCCGGAATAGGTGCGATAATCCTCGCAAAAAATACGGCAGATCGATTTGGAGTATTTGCGCCCGAATCAATAATTGATCCTATGGAAGCACTGGCTTTGGCCGGTGAGATAATTCCCAAGTTAAAAATATCATTAGGATCATCTACGGGTTCAATGCCTGTCAATATTATCGAAATTGATCCGGAAGGAAAAGTTACCGAGATAGATATGTAATATTTGTAAACCGTTCAGTGGCCTTACAATATACATATCGTTTTTTGCGTTTATGAAGGTTAATTATATTCAACCAAGTTACAAATTTCAAATATCTGACAAAAATTTGCGTGCAGTTTTAGCCAGTAAAATTCCAAGTACGCCGCCTGCGATTACATCTGTTGGATAGTGGTCATTTACTATGACTCTGGAAACTCCTATCAAAAAGGCGAGCAGTTTTAACCGGCCGTTGAATTCGCCCAAATCGTCAATTAAAAAAGCCGTAGAAAATGCGGCCATGGTATGTCCGGAGGGAAATGATTGAGACGATGGATTCCTGAGCCACTTTGCCCTTTCTAAAACTTCTGCGGGTTTGGTCTGGGTAGTGGAATGATTTAAATTTACTTCGGCATCGGTTTTGAATTTTGTGGGCCTTTCCCGACGAATGAGTTGCTTTAAAACTGAACTGATAAACATTGAACCGAACCCGCTTACGGCCATCAGCTTAGCTACAGTGAAAATTGATCTGGGTTTTTTAATCAAAATAACTATCGCTATCAGCACCCATATTAAACCATAATCTCCTACCAGCGAAAGCGCCTCGGACGACACAAATATCGGTCGATTCTTTCGAAATGTGCTCAAAGCCAGCTCAAGTCGACTGTCCAGATCTTCCATCAGCTTGCCTACGTCAAATCTCACGATACTTTTTCCGGGATCGACACTCATTGATTAATTTCTAAATATCGTCCGGATCTATAACCTGTGAATTATCTGACCCTAAAAGTTCAACCTGGGCCATATTGGGATCACCGCCGTTAACGGGACAGTATTTTGAGAAAAAACACCACTGGCATTTATACGAAGGGTTCGGTCTGAAATCATCCCTCTCGCAAGCTCGCTCAATTGCAGACCATACGGCCTTAGTACGTTTCAAATACTTTCTTATTTTATCTTCGTCAACGGCAGAAGTAATCGTGACACCGTCGGCAAGATAAAGAAGCTTCACCTGCTTGGGAATAAA
>DAIDJA010000196.1 GCA_027451605.1 Acidimicrobiales bacterium | reverse complement strand
GGATATTCCCCCTCCCAATACCTTTGTTCACAGCCCAATAGCACATATTACTCGGCAGGTTTATATCCCGGCAATACCGTTACTTTTTACGATCAGGGAGGAACCCCCGAAACTATTACGATTGCAAATGCAGCAACTGCAACACTTTACTGCTACACGCCATATGTGGGGCCCTACAGCTTAACCGGTTATTCAGGAAGTTATAACTTCGTATACTACTTTCAGCTATGGTTCGGATACACTGTAACTTCCTCCCCATATGCTTGGGCTTTTGAGGGCTCACAAATTTGTTCAGATTCAAATTGCAGTAGTCCGCTTACCGGTACGCCCACTGCATCGCCCGGAGGAAATATATATGTACAACTAACCGGAAGAAATATAGGGGTTGATACTTGGCAGCAATCCTCAATGATGTTGGGAACATCTGATCCCAACAATCGTGCAAGCGAATTTTATAATAACACTTGGGTTTCCGCGGATCGACCTGCCGAAATGTCTCAAAGTTCGGTTGCGCCGGGAAATGATGCAACATTTGAATTTATGATGACTGCACCGGCAATACCAGGCGCATATACCGAAAACTTCAATTTAATTTATGATAATTCCACATGGCTAAACGACCCTGGATTTAATATACAAATTAATGTGGTTAATTATGTTGCTCCAACCAATACTCACCATACCGGTCTTGTTTCCGGTCAAATTTTACATGATTCTGGATACTTACTCTCTCCCGAAATGGACAGCGTGTTGACTTTACAAAGTAACGGGGATTTGGTTTTATACGGTGGTGGACAAGAGCAGTGGTCGAACGGAATTAATACTAGTGTCAGTACTTTTCTCGTATTGCAGACTAACGGCAACTTAGTTGAGTATAATTCATCGAATACTCCGATATGGCAAACCAATACTGCCGGTAATAGCGGTGACTATTTAACGCTACAGACCGACGGTAATTTAGTTCTGTTTAATAGCAGTAACGCTCCGATATGGCAAACCAATACTGCCGGTAATAACGGTGACTACGTGTCGCTGCAGGCTAACGGCAACTTGGTTATTTACAATACTCAGGGAACACCAATTTGGACGAACCATCAAATTTGAAATATTAAATTACTGATTTGAATTAAGCTTTATCTTTTTATCGAATGCGCGAAGCTGGCTGATATTTTTCTCCGGCAGTAACATCTACACGTTTTAATAATTTTTCGCAAGGTGGTTCTAAAAGATTAATAAGTTCGATCGTATCTGCTTCACCCAGTAATTGCCATGGCAATATCGTTAATAAATTCGTAGAATCTTCGATATTCTGCCGTAAATTAATGCCAGCTTGATTAATAATTCTATTGTCAGCCAATCCTTGCTCTTTTAGATTACGCCAACCCTCGTCAATTTTATCTTTGGTAATTCCGCGTGAAAATGACAGCCAGTCATCTTCATATCCAAGCCATTCATTGTGCAAAATGCTTGCTTCGACGGCAGTCAATCCCATTGAGGCGATAATTGCCCAGTGAGTATCTCCGCGCCATTCCCTTAAACAATTTGCTGCATGCCATCCAAAAAGTACCGGATGTTCACTCCGTGTCATCTTTAGGTGTGAAGCAAAAAAAATACGCCCTAGTAATGGCAGCTGTTCCACTATGCTCCAAAGTCGTGGTCCAAATTCAGATAAAGTTAAATTTAGTTCAGGGGCATACTTAGTCAGGCCCTCAAGAATAGCTTCGTTTCGTAGCTCCCAAATATCTCTAAAACCGTTTCCGTCAAGTAAGTTAAAAGCTGTCTCAATAACAAGAGGACTTATAGATCCAAATGCGGCAACCACCGCTTTAGATCCAGAATCTGCGAGGGGGGCACATCGTGAAGATACGTAACCCAGCGGACCGGCAAACTGGGCAGGTAACCCAGCGCTCTTATATTTTTCTATTGCTCCCGGATCCCAAAATATCCAACCAACCAACGTCTGAATAGATCTGGCAATTCTTTGGTTTAAACTAATCCAATCAGTCATGCTTATGAGATAAAAACATGTGACTAATTTTAATTACCAATTTGCAAACAATTGACATTAAATCCATCAATTTAAAGTCCTTGCTGCTATTTCTGCTAATCGTGGGGCTAACTGGACTCGAACCAGTGACCTCAGCATTATCAGTGCTGCGCTCTAACCAACTGAGCTATAGCCCCGCAGACAGACGATTTCGCCTAAAATATTTTACTCTAAATTCTGTCTTATTGGTTTAAATGCTCAACCAGCTCGGCAGCAGCAACGGTTTGCTCGGCATCTAAATTCATAACTTTCACACCGGTAGCAACTCTACCCTGTGCGGTGATATTTTTTACCTGCAATTTGATCGTCACTCCACCTGATGAAATCATAAGTAATTCGTGATTAATTCCGGCCATAAATGCTGCTACAACCCTTCCTCGTGTTGCGGTTAATTTAATGCCTTTAACCCCCAAACCTCCTCTGGTTTGCTTTGAGAACTTATCCAATTTGGTTCGTTTTCCAAATCCCAAATCTGTAATCATAAGAAGATCCATATTTTCATCTGCGATATCGCATGAAACCAAATAATCACCTTCTTTGAGCTTCATTCCCCTTACTCCACTTCCTGCTCTTCCGATTGGCCTTACGTCAGATTCGTCAAATCGAATTACCATTCCTGTGGCAGATACACAAAAAACATCACTGTTACCGGTAGTTGGCAAGACTCTTACAAGTTCATCATCATCTCGAAGCGTAATTGCTATAAAACCTTCACGCCTTGATTTGTCATATTCTGAAAAAGCGGTTTTTTTAATTTGACCAAATTTGGTAGCAAACAACAAAAATGGATACGATGAAAAATCGCGTGTATCAACGATTGCCTGTATTGTCTCGTCTGACTCGAGTGGAAGCAAATTTACAATTGGCGTTCCTCTTGCCTGCCTTTCTTTTAACGGAATTTCATGAGCTCTTATTCTATAAACTTTGCCTTTGTTTGAAAAAAACAAAAGATAAGAGTGTGTAGTGGTAAACAGTAGCTGACTAACCAGGTCTTCCTGTTTTAGTTTGGTGCCCTGGATACCTCTACCTCCTCGATTTTGAATTTTAAAGGAATTTGCGTCTACCGCTTTTACATAACCGGCCTGCGTAAGAGTAACAACAATCTCTTGATCATCGATTAGATCTTCAACGCTCATGTCTCCCGAATCTAAAATTATACGTGATCGCCTTGTTTGTCCAAACTTCTCTTTTACCTTTGCAAGCTCTTCAGAAATTACTTTTTTAAGGAGCACTGGATCTCCCAAAATTGCCTGGAGCTCTGCGATTGTAGCTATCAGTTTTTGGGCTTCTTCCTGCAGCTCCGATCGACCAAGTCTAGTTAATCTACCTAGAGTCATGTCCAAGATATGATTTGCTTGTTCTTCTGAGAACAAAAATGGCTCTGCGCATAACCCAGCCCTTGCTGCGGGTCTGTCATCTGAACCTCGTATAAGAGCTATAACATCATCTAAAACGTCTATGGCCTTCAGCAAACCTTCAACTATGTGAAGTCTGGCCTGAGCTTTATTTAAACGAAATTGAGATCGGCGGGTTACGACATCAATTTGATGTCTAACATATGCGGAAAGCATCTCGGAAATATTTAGGACTTTCGGTACACCATCGACCAAAGCAAGCATGTTGGCGCCAAAACTAGTTTGCATTGGCGTTAGTTTGTATAAGTTGTTTAATACTACGTTTGGATTCGCATCTCGTTTTAGGTCGATAATTAATTTTGGTTTTCGCCCCGCTGAATCGTTTTGCATGCCGGAAATTCCGTCTAGCTCTTCAGCTTTAATAAGTTCAGCTATTCGCTTTTCGACTACTTCCGGGGAGGTCTGATACGGAAATTCTGAAACGATAATTTGATGAGAATTTTTTGTTTGTTGAATTTCAGCTACTGCCCTCATTTTTATAGACCCTCGACCGGTCCTGTAAGCGTCTATCGCTCCTGCCCTACCGAGAATCAACGCGCCGGTTGGAAAATCCGGAGCAAGAACGAATTTCATTAAATCATCGGGAGTTGCATCCGGATGATCAATTAGATAAAGCGTAGCGTCTATAACTTCACTTAAATTATGCGGTGGAATATTTGTTGCCATCCCTACGGCGATGCCCTGAGAACCATTAATAAGTAAATTTGGAAATCGGCTCGGTAATACCTGCGGTTCTGTTTCCGAGCCATCATAGTTGGAAACAACCTCGACAGTATCTTCGTCTATGCCTTCAAGC
>DAIDJA010000195.1 GCA_027451605.1 Acidimicrobiales bacterium | reverse complement strand
GAGACTCTCTGTTTGATATGAATTCAGGTGAATTTACTTCCACCTTAGATTTAATCGTAGTCAAATTATTTTCTCGAATCTAGTGCGTCTGCGGGGTCTTTATCAAGTAACAGTATTGTTTGCCCGTCCGGCACAAGTAATATTTTATCAACCTTTACTGAATAATCATTTCGGAATCGCATTTTGGTGCATCATGTTAAGTTAAAGCTATGAAACATCTCATGCGTTTAAATATTATGATCGATTTGGTATAGTTGTCAATATTGGAAATAGCTTTAAGGATAGGAAATTAAGATTACATGGCTCAATATCGGCGACCATCTAAATCCGCTTTGGCATTTAGGTGGTTGGTACTAATTGTCTGTCTGGCGTTAATTTTTGCCGGGGGATGGGTTGCCATTGGCTTTATCAATAAGGCGGTGTCTTCTTCACCGACGACAACCGTATCTGAAAACACGGGAACCCCGACGACAGGGACCTCGTCAACCATTGCCCCACTGTCACAGTATTCATTCGGGTATCAGATGTTTTCTTTAAATGAAGTTACAGCTACAGGGTCAAGAAGCATACCTACGCTTTTGTGTTTTCCGACGGCAAACGGTGCGACAACACCTGCATTACAGTACGGTCCGTTTCCATTTGTGGTCTTTTCTCAGGGTTATGACATCTCTTATAAGAGTTACTTAGGGCTGGTTGATTATTGGGTTCAAAATGGTTACGTAGTGGCAGTGCCTCAATATCCGAACACAGATCCAAGCTATCCTTCAGGTCCGCAAAGATCAGATATTGTAAACCACCCCGCTGATTTAAGTTATGTCATTGACTACTTTAAAAATTATTTTCAAGCTCCCGGCGAGTTTCATAACTTAATTAATGACAACGAGATCGGAGCTGCCGGCCAATCCGACGGGGGTGATGTCACTTTGGCGGCAACCGTTGACTCTGTTTATAAGGATCCGCAAATAAAGGCAATAGTACTTTTGTCGGCAGCAGAATACAGTGCTTTTTCGGGCACTTATTTCTCTTCTTCATCGGTTCCAATATATCTGTCCCAAGGAACAGCCGATACGGTAAATCCACCCTATTGCTCAATACAGATATATGATTCGGCTAAACCGCCAAAGTTTTACGTTGAACTCTTGGGAGCGGACCACCTTGAAGCTTATACTCAAAATAATAGTTATGCCACCGTGGTGGACCAGACAACTACTACATTTTTAGATCAATATTTGGAAAATAAGAATGTAATCACAAACCTACAGACTCAAGCAGACGTGCCCAACGTATCCACCTTAATAACTTCAAATTATATAGCTCCAAATGGAACTTACTGTCCCGGAGCACCTTAGAAAAACGCAGAATGTATCAAGGTACGATGCCTATCAACGAGATATTTCGACTAGATATTTCATTGTGTCCGATTCAAATTAAGCAGGTTGCAACATAACCTAATTGCGACATGACATGACATGACATGACATGACATTTTTTGTAATCAGGATGGTTTATTCGCCGACATAATTACGGCTTCGGCGACAATCTTTTCGTAATCTATGTTTTCAAACCCCGCTTGGGTCAGGTTTTGAACCCATGTTTCAATTGGAACCGGTCTTTCGCTAAATCGGAGGCTGTACCTGAAGACGTTCTTTATTATTCTGAACCATCCTCCGGGACCACGTTTTATAAGTGCCGTCAGCTTACCCTTTATTATTTCCCTGTCCCTTGAGTCGGATCCCCTGCCGAACATCATGTCACCGATTATGATTTTTCCACCGGGTTTAAGCCAACTGAAAATAGTTTTTGCAATCAGCTGTTTGTCCGAATCCAAGAGGTGATGCAGGGCATAGTTGGTTACCACAAAATCTATCGAAGACGGATCAAACTTCACTTCCTCAATTGAACCGGCTACAGGTTTGATATTTTCAACTCCCTGTTCTTTGGCTTTCTGCACCAATTGATCGAGCATCGGAGGACTTATATCTACGGCATAAACAATTTCGGACCGTTTTGCCAGAGGTATGGATAGCTGACCGGAGCCGGACCCTAAATCTACTATTTTTGAAGATTCGTTACAGTTAACCTGATCAACTAGGGTTTCAACTACCTTGGTCAATCCCATCCCACCTTCATCCCAAGTAGCAGACATTTTGATCCATCTGGATTTTTGGTGTTTTAGTAAGGTTTTTCTTAAAAGTTCAAGCATTATAAAATTAATTTGTAGGGGTTAAATTTCCGATTGAATATTTCCGGTTGCAGTTGACACTGACAAAGACCACATTTAAATATTAGCTTTAGATACTATAGCCAATATTTTCTTTGACGTAAGTTCAAGTCCAAAACTAAGTTCGGCAACTAAATTTGATCAGCAACTATACTCAATATTATCGAGAGCAGGTACCGTTATGAGGTAATTTATCACAACGATGACGATCGCCATATTTAATTTACGGAAACGGACAGAGCCTAACTGGAAGTTTTTCCACAAAAACTCATCGAACTTTCGGAGGCCATTATACCTTATTGGATGCCGAATTTGTATTTTGGATGGAAATTGTTATTTTTGAAGATTTCGAAGTTGATTTTAGAGTCGGATATTTGGGTGAATATTCCCAAAAGATTTGATTGGCTGCAACTCTGTCGGATTTGACTTAATCCGCTCAAGAAGGATCAGACAATTTTAATATTAAAAGGCATATCTCAAAAGCCAATTAAAATTTAAAGTTGGCATGATCCCGAACCAGCATACTTTACCAAAATTCGCCGGAAGTATCGTGCCGTGGTCGCTTTGAAGCGTTGCCATGGTGGCGTGATCGGGCTATGGTTGCCGTAGTAGCCTTGTCGGATAAATTGGCGTGGCGATTTTTACTTTGTTTAAGAAATTTGAGACACCCACTGAATGTAATAAAATATTTAATTATACTTTCATTCCTCGCGGCGTACTATAGTTAGGGAAAGTTATGTTAAGTTGCAAGCATTTTTCTTACAATATATCTATATCCTTATTCGGAGATAAATATCTTATTGGCTATTAACGGGTTGTGGGGTTATTTCGGTGTCTGTTAGTTTTTTGGCGGTTTTAAATTAAATACGATGGCATACAATTATCGCCGTCAGGCACCCATACAAAGGCCTAAGCTTAAATATCCCCGCAGAGTTCGCCGGCGCCGTCGAATTACAGCAGCTATAGTAATCGTCGTGGTATTGGCAGTTGCTGTTTTTTATTCGGTGCATTTGATTGACAGTCCGTCAAAAAAAGTAGTTATTTCAACCACGTCTCAGCCGACGTTATCCACTACTTCATCGACGGATTCTTCGGTCGGAGCAGAGGCATGGCGCGCGGTATGGGGTTCGCCTATGGCATGGGGCAATAATGTAGTAAATAATGCCAGTATTAGGGAAATCATAAAGTCTCCGACGGCCGGAAGTGCGGCTGAAATTCAAATTTCAAATTTGTTCGGTAATGGTCCGTTGGATTTGGAAAGCCTTAATATAGCAGAAGTTTCTACGGGAGCCAATTTGGTACAATCTTCGGTTTTGCCTCTTACTTTTGACGGACTAACTTCAATTTCGATACCCGCAGGTCAACAGGTATTATCCGATCCGATCCAAATGACAGTTACCGAAGGGGAAACTTTGGCGGTAAGTTTTTATGTGGTCGGGGCTGACACTGTAACACTGCATCCGTGTTGTACCGTAGGTAAGAACTCATATTTTACGCCTAACGGGCGACCAAATGTGGCAAATTCAGTAAACGGGTCGGCTTATGGTTATGCGTCACCGTATCCAAGATTTGTTGACGCTATGTTTTTGGAGCAGGCTCCGTCACAAGCTTCATCGGCGGGATCGATTGTGATTATCGGAGATTCGATTACTGACGGATATAATTCAACAACGAGATGGCCCGATTTCTTGCAAGAGAGGATTGACAAGTTACCTGTTTCGGAACAAAGGGCGGTTGTAAACGAAGGCATTACCGCCAATGCATTACTCAGTTCACCACCGCTTCCCAGAGATGATTCAAAAGACGGAGGTGGTCCATCGGGATTAACCCGTTTGAATATGGACGGATTGTCATTTCCGGGAGTAGGAACAATTGTATTGTTTTTAGGGACAAATGACCTGTGGTTTGGGGGTACAGCCACCGAATTAATTCAGGGGATGCAACAATTTATAAATCAGGTTAAAGCCGCGGGCATACAGGTAATAGGGGTAACATTATTGCCCAGGATGACGTCAATTAAAGAAATTTGGACTCCGTTGCAGCAGAC
>DAIDJA010000194.1:3927-4276 GCA_027451605.1 Acidimicrobiales bacterium | reverse complement strand
GATATGAATGGCCCACAAATAACGGAACTTTTAATGCCACAGCAACGGGTCCGCCGACTGCGATTCCTTATTCACAGATAATTACCACGGGTTCTGCTACTTATTGGGACTCACAGGCTAACGTTCCATGGACAAGTTTTCAAAAAAATGGGCAATGGTATGAGATATATTTTGACGATCCGCCTTCAATTGCTATGAAGGTTGCCTTGGCACAGGTCTATCACATCGCCGGGGTCGGGGTATGGGCTCTGGGCATGGATAACGATAACCCAGAAATTTTGTCAGCTCTGTTGGGAGGCTCGTCGCCGGTTAAAAATTATGCGGTTAATGCTCCGATTTCTACGACTAC
>DAIDJA010000194.1:0-3917 GCA_027451605.1 Acidimicrobiales bacterium | reverse complement strand
ACGGTGGGGAGTTCAAATTCCAATCCCTGCGGTTCATCGATATCTACTCCCGTTAAAGGTACTTCGAGTACATCGACTACTTCGTCCGTGACATCTTCAACATCGGCTACAACTACTACTACTTCTTCATCAACTTCCACTAC
Organism: Acidimicrobiales bacterium; assembly: GCA_027451605.1. GTDB lineage: Bacteria > Actinomycetota > Acidimicrobiia > Acidimicrobiales > JABEUL01 > JAJZNL01. The sequence goes on along the minus strand of DAIDJA010000194.1, from coordinate 3,774 downwards.
AACTACCGCAGGATCGACAATAGCTCCATCTTCTTCTGTGGCTTCCACGACAACATCGACCATCCAGTGCCAGGATTCCACAACGTTATCCAAATCTACTACTACGTCATCTACAATCGTTCAGTCGGGATCTACTACCTCTGCATCCGCAGGTTAAACCACTTTTGGAACTTCAGGGGAATAATAAAAGTCAAATTAAAATTTTGAGCAAATTGTTATTGTCGCTAAATTATTTGAATCAAAATTGATGAAATTGATTAGATGCTTTACCGGTTAACAGTCAAAAATTTAATAAGCATTAAGTTATTGATCGAATTTTTTGCAGTGTTATATAGTACTCGCATTCTCGGATTTTATCCTAAGATATATTCGATAATTACGGCTAAAGAATAACTAAACCGCTTTAGGGATTTAAAAGTCTATCCGTAATGATTTTCTATTTAGACCGGAACTGTCGATGATGACCGTTTGGAGCCGACATTTGCGCAGTCGATACAGACAGTTTCTTTGATAATATGAAATTTAATCAGATTTCGATACATGAGGCAGCCGACGCAGATCCCAAGAACAGCCTCCATTGTAGCAAACACAATTAATATTGCAAGAAGCGCATTACCGGCATCACTTAGTCCGAAGCCATAATATAGAATCGCAACCATCGAAGTTACACTTAGTCCGATTGACTGTGCAAATCTTTTCGGTTTACCGGGGGAGATTTTGGCATATTTATGCAATTTTTTTGCGACAACTCTGGTTGCGACTTGAGCGGTTGGGCTAAGGCTCGGTCCCGTAAAAACTCGGGCTAAAAACCCGTAGATCAAAATAAAAATTAGGAAATGTAAGTTAAGCAAAACCGTGATTAATGCGATGGAGGCTACAACGGAGGCAGTAAATCTTGCGGCTACTTCGTTTACCGTTTCAGGAAATGAAAATATCGATTTAAAGGTCATATTTAAAATATTACCATTTTGGTCAACAATTGGTGCAAATAATGTAAATTATTTGAAAAAATGTGACTTAATGCCTTTTTTGTTCAAAAAAATCGGAAAGCATTTTGGAGCACTCCTGATTCATTACACCCCTGATGATGTTGACCCTGTGGTTTAATCTTGGGTCATCCACAATATTCATGATAGATCCGCATGCACCCCCCTTTGGGTCGAATGCGCCAAAGATAAGATTTTGCATTCGCGTTGCGAGAATCGCTCCGGCACACATTGCGCAGGGTTCCAATGTAACTATTATGGTGTGACCAGATAGGTAACAATCTCTTTGAAGATTTAAGGTCTGTGAGATTGCAATAAGTTCTGCGTGAGCGAGACCATTTTTGTCAGCCACCTTTTTGTTGTGTGCTTTTGCAACTAAATTACCCTTTGAATCTATTATTACGGCTCCGACTGGGACATCGCCACTTTTCAACGATAGTTCAGCTTCGAGGATCGCCAATTTAATAAGTTTGCGATGAAGACTGCTGTCAGTCAAGTCAGAACCTTTAGTCACAATACTTTTGTTGATATTTTCGTCGGCTTTCATGTGAGAAACCGTATTAAATGGTATGGCATTAACCGATTATTTTATTGATTTCAAATCGAAATTAGTCTATCGCCTTCGTGGGAAGTTGCTGCGCAGGGCGGAGAGGGTGGGATTCGAACCCACGGTGGCTTGCACCACACACGATTTCCAGTCGTGCCGATTCGGCCGCTCTCGCACCTCTCCTTAAAACATTTAATTTTAATACGAATTTCAGCGGGTTAAATTCGGACTAATTATTTGATGCTAGGCATGACTATTTAGGCTTTGATGTCAAGAAGTTTTGCAAACGCTGAAGAGAAATTCAATTTTTAAATATTTATCAGGCATTCGAAAACCAAGTGATATATTTAAGCGATAAATATTTAAATGATTGACAAATTTTATTCAACCTTTTGGTTTACGAAAAATTTCGTCGATCTTAAGTCTTCAGGAATGTTTGTTGCAAATGTATATTAGATCTACTTTTGGCTATTCAACCCAAGAAATAAAAAATTTAACTACGTTGTATTGAATACAATATAACTGTTCTGAATTGCTTAATTAATTTGAATTGAGAACCGGAAGATCGGATACTACCTTGGTCAAATCAGTTACAAAAATATTATTCTGCAACAGATTCCATGAATTCCATTGTCTTTAAGTATTAGGGTAAAGTTCTAAATAGGTGCCTCTTTAAGCGACTAAGTCTACTAAAATTCTAAGGCAATGAAATTTGCGGCACGTTGCCGATGCTTTCAACGGTGAATGCTTCCGTATAGGATCCTGCTTGGCCATAAATCGCCGCCGAAGACCCCTGATTATATGTCAGAAGGGCACCGGAGGTGTCTGATATACATGCTGAGATATTGGGAGCTACGGCACCTTTAGCCGACGGCTCAGCTTCCCAATTATGTCCGGACTGACCGGCCCCTGAGCATGCCGCTACCCTTACAAGTTTTACTCCCGTAACATGTGTAAGCCCGATTAGAGCTTTGACATAACTTGGATAAAGGGACTGTGAGTATTGATCCGCAGGGCTGAATTTTTTATAAGCGTATGTTACATTTGATCCGTTTATCACGGGTTCGTAGATGTAGGTAACTCCGGAGATGTTATATGTGATGTCGCCGGGATGACTTGCGGAAGTGCTTAAAGGTCCCGTTAAGGATTCCCAGTCTTTCGGAGAATTGACCTCAACACTAAAAATCTGACCGGTATTGCTATCTAGTTCCGCTGTGTAGTTTGTTAAAGATCCCAGTTTGTTCAAGCTAAGTCCGTCATAACTTCCGCCAGATGAACTCTGTGAAGTAGTTGAAGTAACTCCGCCGGGTTGAGTGGTCGTCTGTGATACCGACGATTTTGTCGATGAACTGCACGAGGCTAAGACTATCGACACTAATGTAATTGCCAAAATCGCTGCGTACTTATTTGCAGCTTTAAATTTATTCCCTGATTCATTCATTTTAACTCCAAACCTTTCTAATTGATTAAAATGTTTAACCTATAAGTTAATATATATATATTACGCAAAATTACGTTTGTCTTAATGCGGTTACTGGGTGCTACGCAACTGAGTAACGTGAACCGAGTCAGGGTAGGAATGCAGCAGCTCTCAGCGAATGCAAAGTGTGCCGTAGTTAGCCTGGTGACCGCATTAAGACAAACGAACAGTTAATTAGGTATGATGTTCGGTTTTGGAAATAACTTAAGTTCTTTTTAAATCGATAATTTAATAGCGACTGAATATAAACCCACATCGGTAAAGTTAAACATTGAATATATTAATAGAAAAGACCTCAATTAAAGATTTTTAACTGTTGAGACAAGGGTCTGCAATTGTCCCAAATTTGTATAAGTTTTATCCCATAAAAACAGAATATCTTGGGTCTGGATTAAAAAATTTGGTTTAAAATCTTTATATGGGCGCAGTCAGGATATGTAGTCACTTTAGTTAACGATGACCCGACTTAAAATAAATTTAATTTCAATTAATTCTAAAGCGATACGGTATTTCCGATGACGGACAATCAAAACAACAAAGGTTTGAGTTCACCTGATATTGGCATGGACGAGTCCGATTTCCAGACACTGTATCGTAGATTTAGACCTCAGCGTTTCGCCGATCTAAAAGGACAGGATCATGTCGCCACAGCTCTAAGAAATGCCGTCAAATCCGGCAGGATCGCTCATGCTTATCTTTTCAGCGGGCCTCGCGGTACGGGTAAGACTTCGACAGCAAGGATTCTGGCTAAAGCTTTAAAT
>DAIDJA010000193.1 GCA_027451605.1 Acidimicrobiales bacterium | reverse complement strand
AGGGGACAATAACCATAACCAACGGATCTACAACAACTGTTGATGTTGTAGTTGATCTGTTTGGGTACTATGGGTAAAAGAGTCTAACCCGAGAAGTATCGATATTTTAGATGATCCTACTAACAATTAACCGTAATTATTTGAAGGGGAGTTGTTTATGAAGCACTCCCAGTTATGATTTATGACTTGTATATTCGTTAGTTAATGTAGTTTGGAAGATTTGCTGCAATGTTGGCTCGAGATTTGATTTCTGAGACTAAGTTGTTATAGGTTTTTCCTATTGCACAGGTGATTAATATGGGATATCATGTTTTTCTTATTCGGCTAAATCTGCCATGGATTTGTTAGATGGAGTGTTCAAAGTAAAGTTTCAAGCTTGTATGTTAACGATTTGAAATGTTTTCGAAGAGAATATTGAAATTTTACATTGCAACCAGTTGTGTCAAAAAATTGAGCTGTACTATAATTCATACATGATTAAAGTTGGAGTGCAGGGAGCCCTGGGAAAGATGGGGCAAGAGATTATTAATGCGGTCTCGGGCGACAGCGATCTGGAGCTCATAGCGGGTATAGACCCATTGGTTGAAAATTTAGCCACTCATGGATTTGGCATAAATATTGTTCCGGATTTGAAAAACTTGGAGCGAGATAGTATCGACGTGCTCATAGATTTTACAACGGCAGCTTCAGTGCGTTCAACGATGGAATACTGTTCCGGCAATTCCGTCAACTTAGTAGTAGGAACATCGGGTATAACTCAGGATGATATAAATTGCGCCCATGAGCTTTTTGATTCATCGGATAAACCGAATATAGTGATAGCTTCTAATTTTGCCATAGGTGCGGTTTTGATGATGTATTTTTCAAAAATTGCCGCTCCGTATTTTGAAAATGCTGAGATAATTGAGTATCATCATGATCAAAAAATTGATGCACCCTCAGGGACGGCAGTGACAACTGCCGAGATTATGAACGGGGCACGAATCGCTTCCGGAAGACTTCAGTTTCCCGCAGATAAAACAGAAAAACATGCCATACCGAATTCAAGGGGTGGAATCGGAGAATCGAACATCCCGATTCATGCCGTCAGAATTAAGGGGGTTGTTGCCAATCAAGAGGTGATCTTGGGAACTCAGGGTCAGACCTTGACCATAAAACACGACACTATCGACAGGTCAGCTTTCATGCCGGGAATACTTTTGGCGGCAAAAATGGTTGATAGGACCGAAGGAGTGACTTTGGGAATCGAAAAGTTTCTAGGAATTGATTGATCTTTAAAATATTAAAGGTTTACTCGGTTTTGAATATCTTGGGTTTTAAGCCTGAGCTCTGAATAGCCGAATTAGATTAGGAGTTTTGGGGTTTGGGTATCATGAAATGTAAATTTGATTAAGTCATGTCACAATTGAGCCTCGAACTTTCATCGTTAAGCAATTTGTCTGTTTATATCCACGTTCCTTTTTGTGATTCGCTTTGTGATTTCTGTGCTTTCAGTAAAGTCACTTCAAATCCCTTGACAATTGATCGGTATGTCAGTGCGGTCGGTAAAGAGATTGATCTTTTTTGTAAAACTTACGGAATCGATATTAAGAACAGGATACGGACATGTTACTTCGGAGGCGGTTCACCTTCTGTTTTGACATCTCATCAGATCGGTCAAATATTGGAAAGAATTAACTTGGGTGCGGTAAGCGAACTTACAATCGAATGCCATCCGGATCATTTGACCGAAAATTATCTGCGCGAGCTGATTTCAATCGGTTTTAACAGAATTTCTGTCGGAATAGAAAATACCGAGGACGAACTTTTAAGAAGCATCGGTCGTAAACCGCATATTCGTAACCTAAAACAGATCTCTGAATTATTTAGAAAATTCAACTTCGTTAATTGGTCGATGGATTTGATGTTTGGGTATTCGACAATGTCTCTTATCAAGTTTTCCAAAATGCTTGATACGGTCTTAGAACTTGAATTCCCGCCTGCTCATGTTAGTTTGTATGCCATAACGTTGGAGCCGGGGACCCCGCTATTTTATCGAAAGGATTTTAAAGTTCATGATGATCTGATTGTCTACTACGAACTTATAGAAAATAAAATGACCACTGCCGGTTATATCAACGAGGAAATTTCAAATTGGCATAAGCCGACTCACGGATCGATTCACAATCAAAACTATTGGAATTCGGGTAACTGGGTGGGTTTCGGCCCCGGTGCTTACTCAACGATAACGAATAGGAGATGGTTTAATACAAAAAAGGTTGATAGTTATCTGACCAAGGTAGAATCAAATATTTTGCCGATTGCTCACGGTGAACTTATATCGGAAAATGACCGAAAGTTTGAATCATTAATGCTATCTTTAAGGACGCCGAAAGGGGTCGAAGCGAGCTACCTGCCCGATGAGTTGGTAGATGAAGGCCTAATAAAAGTTGACGAGAATACAAGAAGGTATGTTCTGACGGGAGCGGGCAAAGCCATGTCAAATTATGTTTGCGGCAAAATCTTGATTTAATCCCTAAATCAAACCGTGATTTTTGTAATTAAATTTTAATTAACTACTATTTTGTGGCAAAATTAGTAAAGGTCGAAATTTAAGTCAGACGTGTCCGTAACTTCATTTAACAACCCCAAAGAACAAGACGACAAAGTCAAAAATAGAAGTAGCAAAGCCGGAATGATACTTCTTCGAAATGCACTTTTTCGGCAACTTAGATATTTCTTGGGAGCGCTTTTGTCCGGTGTGGTCTGGACTGCTGCCAAGGTTTCCGTACCGCTGTTCATAAAATATGCCATAAATGACGGTATCTTGAAAGGTACGGTATCGACGATAATTAAATGGGCTATTCTTGTTGCATTAATCGGAGTTCTGCAGGGAACGGCAGCCGGAGTCAGGCGATACCTTGCTTTTTCTAATGCCTACAGAATTGAGACTGATTTAAGATACAGACTCTTTGCCCATTTGCAAAGGCTCCATTTGGGGTATTTTGATAAGGCTCAGGCAGGGCAGTTAATGTCGAGAGCAGCTTCGGATCTTGAACAGGTCTCTAACTTATTTGTAAACTTCCCGATAACGGTGGCCTCAATACTGACCGTCTTTGTGACATTCGCAATAATGCTTTATCTATCGCCCCTTCTGGCACTTTTTGCGATTCTGCCTTTACCGATATTTTTTATAATTGCCAAAAGTTTTACGAAAAAGGCGGGTCCTCTTTCAGCCGATCTGCAACAGGAACTCGGGAAAATGGCAACCTTGGTCGAGGAGTCAGTCGTAGGCGTACGAGCAATAAAGGGATTTGCCGCTCAACAGAATACGATTGATAAAGGTGTAACTCAAGCCGAAGGCATATACAACAGGGCAATTAAGTTCGCCTTTAATAATGCCAACTACAATCCTGTATTAAATGCCGTTCCTGCATTGTCGCCAATAATTGTACTGTTATACGGCGGCTACCTGGTATCGGGAAATCGTCTCTCAATTGGCTCATTGGTGGCTTTTTTGTCTTATGTTACGATGATGGTTGGACCTCTAACGATGGTCGGCTTTTTTATAACATTAATTCCTCGAGGCAACGCTGCGGCAGTTCGAATTTCAGAGGTTTTAAATCAATCTCCTATAATCGTAGATGCACACCATCCTAAGGTCTTTCCACAAGCGGCTTCGGAAGACAATGCCAGTAAAGAGAATAATATTGGGGTGTCGGTGAGTTTTGTAAACGTTGGATTTTCCTATGATACGGATTCTCACCGGGTTTTGGATAAGGTGGACCTTTCGGTATCAGCGGGTGAAACGATAGCGATTGTCGGCAAGTCCGGTTCCGGTAAGTCGACTTTGGTTAAATTGTTGCCAAGATTTTATGATGTTTCGGCGGGGAGCATACTTATCAATGGAGTTGACCTTCGGGATGTCAAACTTACAGAGCTAAGGAAGAATGTAGGGTTCGTGTTCGAAGATACGTTTTTATTCAGTGATACGGTAGCGGCCAATATCGCATTTGCCATTCCCGATGCCGATATTAAGGCAATAAAAGAAGCGGCCGTAATTTCTAATGCCGATGAGTTTATAAGCCAGTTGCCTGAGGGTTATCAAACTATGTTGGGCGAGAAAGGACTTTCTTTATCCGGTGGGCAGCGCCAAAGACTCGCACTCGCGAGGGCAATCGTTACTAATCCCAAAATCTTGATTTTAGATGACGCTACTTCTGCGGTAGATCCTCAGAATGAAAATGAGATTTTGGATGCTATCGAAAAAGTATCCAAAACCCGAACAACCTTTATTATTGCCCATCGAGTATCATCCATAAGTTTGGC
>DAIDJA010000192.1 GCA_027451605.1 Acidimicrobiales bacterium | reverse complement strand
CGCCAGCCTGCCGTTCCTGCGGCGCTCTGATGAGTCCGAATGGAAACTGCTATGTATGCAGGAACTGCGGCGGGACGAGTGGCTGCTCCTGACGCATGTTCGAGAACTTGGTCGTTGCTAAATCCCAATCCCAAAGTTTGCAGACTGCCGTAAGACACTCCTGTCGCAACAATCTTGTTTGGGATCGCAATTCCGTCATCTACCAATTGGCCGATTAGGCCCTGCATATCTCTTACCTCAAATCTTCTGTCGATAAAATGACTCCAGGACTGCTCATATCCACTGGCGCTTTGCGACCACAGCGGTGTGTTTGTAAATACATTAGAACTGTAGTAAATTTGCCCTCTAGAAGGATCCGAATCAAAAGCAAAGCATGCGGTCATCGAGAAACAAGATATCCCGGAAAGACCCGAAGCTGAATCCACCTGATTAGGTGAGCTCCAAGTGCCGGCGTTATCTGAAACAAACCCTCCGTTTGAATCCGTCGCCACACAGGCATAAGACGCAGCTCCTTGACCCGTGCAGGATATGCTGTCTAAAGACACTCCGGATCCATTTAAGGTATCTACCTCTGTCATGGCGGGCTGCCACGACCAAGGAGAGTAACTACCTGTGGCCTCATTGCCCGCATTATCAACTGCCACACAATAAACTACAAAATCGTACTCGCAGGAGATTGATACTAAATAATGGTTTGTGTAACCGGCACCCAAAGAATAAGTCCAAGTGCATCCCGACTGACCGTTTGGACATGTGAAATCGATAATATTCCCCTTAGTATCTGTTGCCGCACATACCCAGCTTATAGCACAACTTATCGAAGTAAAGACATTTGATCCGTCGACATTTATTGAAGTCGACGTCCAATTTGATGCCGTTGAACAGTTGCTCGAACAGACCAGATATAAGAAATTGCCCGCATTGTCAACGGCACTACAGTTATTACCCCCCGCACACGATACCGAAGTAATACTGTGTCCGCTGTCAATTGATATGCTGCTCCATGAAGTACCGTTTTCCACATAGAAATTGCCGGAGGTGTCAACCGTGGCACAGAACACATCAGTCGGACATGATACCGAAGTAAGATCCGAGTTAGCCGACACCGTTGAAACCGAATATGTCCACTGAGGATTTGAAGATGATGACGAAGCAGAAGTAATGGAAAGTCCGTTGTCGGTAACGACCGTGCAGATAGTATTGGAACCTGATGCGCAGGACGGCTCTGACATGCTGACAGTAGATTGCCAACTTGAAATATTGGTAGGATTAGTTGAAATCAATATCGCACCGGTCTCATCGGTTATGGCACAGTATGACATCGACGCACAGGACACCGACCTGAGAGAGTGAGTCGGATCTACGGCATAGGTATTAAAGGACCAGCCGGACGAATATGTTCCGACGATTAAATTACCCGATGTGTCAACCATATAACATGTGGTGCCTGAAATTATACATGAAACTGACGTTATTGTTCCTGCGGAATCTTCAAGGGTCTTAGTTTGCTGCCAACTGGATGCGGTTGAACACGAAGACGAGCAGGATAATCCAATTGTATTTCCCGAAGTGTCAGCAACCAGACAAACTGAAGCTGACAGACAAGATATTCCGGTCAACGGAATTGCATTCCAGGTAGTCGTGTCGATGGAATTAATACTGTAAGTGCCGGAAGTACCCGAAAACGTTGCAGCAATAAGGTCTCCGAAATCATCCACCCCAAGACACAGTGATGCCGAAATGCATGAGATTCCGGTAATAACATGTCCTGTGTCTGCCTGAGGACCGGATCCTGCACTATTGGTTGGCTCAAACCACGCGGTGCCGTTATATTCAAAGAAATTGCCCATATTGTCTGCCGCAACGCACATAGATGATGAAAAACATGACACTGTTGTAAGAATGTTCTTAGGATCAATCATGTTTGATGTCCATGCACCCTGAACCGTCGGAGAACTAGTGGTAAGTGCCTCTCCGTTTACATCTACTGCGGCACAGAAACTCGGAGGCGAAGGATAACAGGAAATCTGAGAAATCGCACCCGTAGCTCCCGACGCGACAGCCGAAGGCCAGATACCGGAATCATTAATGATCTGTCCGTAGCTGTTGGCCCCTATGCATCCAGATGTTGTTGATGTATAGCAATAAAGAGAGTTAACGGGAGTGCAGTTTGGATCTATCAGGTACGAATAGGCAGAATAGTTAATCGAGACCGGCGAAGAGCCTCTGTCCCCGCAAGATCCGGCAATCCCCCGGGGACTCCAGGTCAATGTCGAGTAACCGTGTTCAGCGAACCATGCGTTACTCATCCCCGGACCGATAAATATTGAATTGGTTTGCTGACCGGCCCAATTCGTGGTGCCACTTGCCAAAGTTGACTCTAAGTTCAACTTATTACCCTGTCCGCCGGTGAACAAAGCTACGAGGGGATGAGTACCGGTGCCGTCGATCGGTATTGTTACGTCATAATCTATGGGAGTGCCGTCAAATGAAACGAATCTTGAATTAAGACTCGGGGAACATACTTCATAAGCGGTGGTGCCGTCTTCGGGAAGGTTATATGCCGACATAGAATCGCCGATCGGACATGACGGAGTAGTGATATCGGCCGGAACCGGTAAACCGGCTGACGTTTCTAGCACGAGATGAGGAGCGGACGCCGGGACATAATCCAATTCAATAGGATAACTTCCGGATGCCGGAAAATAAAATTGAAGCGGCGTTACCGACGAATTGGACAAAGCATTCTCCTTGGCAACAACAGGGTAGGATTTGAGAGGAGTAGTCGACCCCGGACCTGTCGGATTCGGATATACAGTGGGTACCGCACCCGTAGGACTTGACCCCATGCCCAGTATCCATGCTCCGGAACTGTCCACTCTTAGGTTTACAATACCGGGAATAGAAACTTTTATAGTTGAAGTAAAAATTGTTTCATAGTTTTTATATTCACCCGAACCGTCTCCGGGAGTTAATGACCCCGGTTGTCCGACCGGGAGAGTGCCAGCCCCGTTGTTAAGTCCGTATCTGCCGCTTGCATCTATATATAAACACTGATTTAGGGTTATGCAGGAAACTGAATTAATGTCAATAGGGCTGATCGATACTGCCGAAGCGTTCCAAGTTGGGCTGCCCGTAACTAACGTATCTTCTTGACCCACACTAATTTTCCCGGAGGATTCGCCAACAATACAAGATGAATTAAATCCGATAAAGTCCTGACAGTTAATCGACGTAATAGATGTTCCCGGATCAATTGGGAAAAGAGATTCCCAGCCTGAAGTATCATATGAAATCCCGTCACCCGAAGAATCTGCGGCCAAACAAGCCTGATATGCACTGCAAAATACTGCGGTCAGAGTTGAGTTCGGATCAATAGATCCTGTCGTCCACGAGCCAGTCGATGAGTCATAAATTGCATTGTCAGCTCCCCCTACTCCTACACACCACTCATTGGTGCCATTCATCACACAGCTTATTGAAACCAGTGTAGAAAGACCGCTTGCCGAAGCGGTCCCAAAGGATCCACTGTTGTAAACCACTCCGTTTCCCGATGAATCAACTAACATACACCATGTAGCAGAAGTACATGACACGGAAGTTAAATTCTTGCCTGAATCTATCGCAGTCCAACCGCCGGTAGGCTCAGTAGTGGTCCACCCGGATCCGTTCCAACCTTCCCATGCCGTACCGTCATAGTAAAATGCATAGCCGGCAGAATCAACTGCCATACATATCCCCGAGATGCAGGATATTGATGTCAGTTTATTCGAATTATCTATCGAAGTCATGTTCCAGGAAAAGGAAGGAGAATTATTTAATTCAGTACCTAATAATGCGTTTCCGTTGGAATCAACTGCCATGCACTGTGTTGTACTTAAACAGGCGATGGCAGTGGGAGTGCCGTCTGTATCAAATACGACAGGATTTCCATAGGCGGGCCCGGACGGATATGTGCTATATGACGCGGGAACAATAGTCAGTTCTTGCCCTAAATTATCAAAGGCAATGCAATAAGGAGAATAACTGTAACAAGATAAAGTCAGAATCGAATGAGGAGAGTCAATTGCCTGAACGGACCAGCTGGTTGCCGTGAGGGCATTAAAATATAATAAATTTCCCTTGGAATCGGTTACTTCACAATAATTCGGAGTTGTAGGACTCGAATAAACTGCGGGGCAGCTCACAGAAGATAGCCAACTATTTGGATCAATCGCAGTCCAACCGCCGGTAGGCTGGGCGCTCAACGGCTCGATCTACGTGTGGCGCCGCGCCGCGCTGGCGCGGGCCGCGCGCCACGGCATGTGGAGCG
>DAIDJA010000191.1 GCA_027451605.1 Acidimicrobiales bacterium | reverse complement strand
AATATAACTCCTGCGGTAGTCACAACTCAAGTAGGTCTCGTCGATTTAGCTCCGACATTTTGTGAAATAGCCGCCATTGATATCCCGGAATGGATGCAAGGAGAAAAACTTCCGATTAGCGATGAAAGGCATGTAGGAAGACCACAAATTACGCAATGGGATAGCGAACTCTTCGGAGTCGGAGTTCACCTAAGAACCTTAACTTTCAACAACAAGGTATTGACGATGTACCTTCCCGGAACAGTTCATGACGGCACGGAAGGTGAACTTTACGACCTTGACAATGATCCCTTACAACAAGTTAATCTTTTTGAAGATCCGACCTATAAAACTCTGAGGGACGATCTAACTTCACTACTATTGGAGACCTCATATCCGACAAAAGATCCAAGGCCGGAACTACAGGCACCTGTATAGTACCCGATCAAAAATAGCCAACCATTAGTCTCTACGGTCTATTTTCAAGAGAAAGCTTCAAAACAATGAATAAAATGTGGAATGTCGAAGACGGGATGGGATCGCGGTTGCAGTTGGCAGCCGGAGGGCTGGGTATAGACGAAAACAGTATTCTCCAATCCACATCAAAAATGAGCCCAATCGCAGATATGCCGGTTGGCTCAAATAACAACAGGTTGTATTTGTTAAGACACACTCCGACCCCTATGGGATCCGATATAGCAGTAGATGAACTTGATCCTATAACACTTGAGACAATTATTACTTCGGGGGACTTGGCTGCAGGCCCGGTTTGGCCCGGCAGTATCTCTACTTTATCTAACGGAAATATTCTGGTAGTATTCGGCGATCATATATATCTTTTAAGCGACTCGCTTAAAGTCCTAAATTTTAAAATACTTCCAAAGCATGTTCCCTATAATGGCTTTGTTACAATTGGCCAAAGATATGTAGCTCTTAAAAACTTCGGGGGCGAGCTACCAAATCCGTTGCCCGACGTTAATACAAATATCAACTGTCAAATATTGATATATGACACCGAAACATTGGCATGCGTAGCAGAATGCGAGTTGAATGAGCCATCAGTTGCCAGATTAACCGCATTAAACAATGAAATATTTGCAATCGGAATCAATAGGTTTCATAAGCTCCGCTTTGATCCCGATAAAAAAGTTCTGACAGAAGTTTTCGAGCTGGAATACAGAATATTTGATGGGCAGGGCTATGGATGGGACTGTGTGATAGACAATGACTTTGCTTGGTTTTTGGATAACGGCAACAACACCCACCAATATAACGGTTCGCTATCGGGGATAGGAATCGCAAAGTGCCCTCTTCACTTGGTCAGAATAGACCTCGCTACATTAGAAATTCGATACAGTGTCGTATGCGAAATGCTAAACGGCATCATTGCTAATCCGCCTATAGTCGACGTACAAAGAAACATTGTAGTCGGTTATGACACGGGTAATTCGTTTATGAGAGCATTTGACAGGTTGACACTTAAACCGATATGGGAAAGAAGTCAATCCCACGGAAGCCACATGATTTTATACCCGGAAACCGGTGAACTGGTAACCTGTGACAACACGGATATCGTAATCTTAGATATCAATTCCGGTAAAGAAATTCTCAGAGGTGATTCACAAGGAGTATTGCAATCAGTATTATTCATGACTCCCGGACGGAACCGAGATTTTTATATCACAACATTTGCCGCAATTTGCAGGATGGAAGTTCTGTAGCTTGGGCACTTGCCATCATGACAGAAATCTGTCTAATCAATACTCTTAAGACAAAGATAAATTTTTTATCTTTTGGACCTCATTCGGACATACCGTTGAGATTTCAAATTTAAAGGCAATCTGAAAGTACATCATGAAATCTTGCCATCTCATCGCGCGTACCGATAGTTACTCTCAGAGCAGGTTCCAAATTATAAAATGAATCCAAAAATCTTATAAGAATTGATTTTTCAATTAGAGAATTAAAAAGTTGGTCACTTTGCACCGTTTGTGGTCGAAACATAATAAAGTTTGAATCGCTTTCGAAAACATCCAGCGGCAAAGTTTTTAAAAATTCATAAGTTTCATTACGTTGCTTTATAATTTCACCGGTTGATTCCAAAATGTCATCTTCGTATTCAAGGGCCAGTATTCCACCAATTTGTTTAATAGCATCAACATGATAAGGCAGCGAAACGGAAAATAGCTGTGATATGATTTCCGGAGCCGCAAGGCAATATCCGAGTCTGAGTCCAGCCGATCCCCAGGTCTTGGAAAAAGTCCTGACGATTATCAAATTCTCATAGGTCTTCAAAAGACCCGTAATGTTCTGCTTAGAAAACTGAACATAGGCCTCATCAACCACTACCAAACCATCAAAATTTGAACATGCATACTCGATAATTTCGTGGCTTTCACAATTACCGGTAGGGTTGTTTGGCGAGCAGAGTAACAATAAACTTAAGTCTTTGTTGTCAATAGCCCTATCCAATTCTTGTTTATCAGTTCTGAAACTCTCGTCCCTAAAGTACCTTAGTGTCGGAACCGATACAATATTTGCAATGTGGCTATGCAGTAGATAGGTGGGCTCAAACATACCAACTTTACCCGATCGACAGTGTGCGAGATAAATACTCTGTAAAACTTCATTCGAACCGTTTGCGACATAAATATTTTCCGGACTCATCTTATGATAGTTTGCCAAAGCATTACGTAAGTTAACGGAAAGCCTGTCGGGATACCGGTTAAATTGAATGGAGTCAATCGCCTTACTAAGCTCGGATTGCCATCTGTGAGGAAGGCCAAAAGGCGACTCATTGCTGTTAAGACGTATGGCTACCTGTACCTGTGGCGAAAAATAAGTTGAACTCAATTTAGGTTTTGAATAGGAGCTATTCTCCACGATTTACAAATCCTTTTATCTTTGCGGCGGCCTTCGCATCTTTCGGATCGTACTTTGATCTTCGGATCTTTACTGATCTTGCATGTGCTTCCAATCCTTCGGCAGTTGCAATAGAAATGACATACGGGGCCACTCTGTCAAGAGCATCCTGGGTCAAAGAGATCGCATGCGACGTTCTCAGAAAATCATTTACTCCCAGAACAGAAGAAAACTTTGCCGATCGGTAAGTGGGCAGAACATGATTGGGTCCGGCTATGTAGTCGCCGACGCTTGCGGGAGCCAAACCACCGCAAAATACGGCTCCTGCATTAAAAACCATAGGAACCAGGTCTTCGGGGGCTTCACACAAAAGTTCCAAGTGTTCCGGTGCGACTATATTGGCTACCCTTACCGCCTCCCCGGGATCGTTAACCAATACGGCATAACCACCGGTTGACAACGTGGAGATGATTTCATCTTTGCGTGAAGCTGTCTCCACAATCTCACCGATCGCTTTATTTACGGTTTCGATAACGGACATATCCCAGCTGACAAGCCATGATAAACCGTCAGGACCATGCTCGGCCTGAACGATAACATCCATCGCAGCCCACTCCGGAGGTACGGTGCCGTCTGCGATAACTACTACCTCAGAAGGACCCGCATAAGCACTTGGGACTCCCACCTGACCCGTTACGAGGCGTTTTGCAACGGAAACGTATCGATTTCCGGGTCCGACAATTACATCGACCTTTTTTATGCTTTCAGTGCCGTAGGCCATTGCCGCGATTGCCTGAGCTCCCCCGATAGCATAGACTTCATCAACTCCGGCGATTGCGGCGGCAGCCAGAGTTATCTCACTGATCCTCCCGTCCTGACCGGGCGGTACGCATAAAACAAGTGACTCAACGCCGGCAACTCGCGCCGGCAAGGCGCACATGAGCACAGAAGAAGGGTATTTGGCCCTGCCCCCCGGTGCGTAAAGTCCCGCTCGCTTCATCGGTCTGACCAAGTGTTCAACGACTATTCCGTCATTTTCATAGGTCTTCGGTATGCACAAACTGTGTTGGTGAAAATTGACTATTGATTCACGTGCCTGTTCCAAGGCCTCGCGTAAGTCTTTGGGGATTCTTTCCAATGCATCATACAGCTGGTCTGCCGGCACTTTGAAGTTTTTCAGGCTAATTTTGTCAAATCGTTCGGTGTATTTTCTGACAGCTTCGTCACCGTTGTGACGAACATCTTCCAATATCTCCTTGACTACCGCAACGGGCCCTTCATCTATATCGGGAATAGGTGGCAATACGTCTTCAAAATCGCCTTGGACGTCTCTTAAATCTATAATTTTTAACACTACTAATTTTTCTTTATCTTATAAACCTATTAAGTCTTGCAGTTCTTCAAAATATTGACGAATTTTTTTAATGATCTGCAACAAACCGCTACACAAAGCAACCAAATTCAAGCTTTCAGACGAAAACAATCGACCCTAAAT
>DAIDJA010000190.1 GCA_027451605.1 Acidimicrobiales bacterium | reverse complement strand
GCCTACGAACACCGCCTATTCTTATAAAGTCGCAGTTAGCCGATTTCATTAATAACAGTAAAGTTATTCCGGCATCGTATCCAAGTTTAAAAAGAATTTAATTGAACCAATACAGCGACCACATCTAAACGGTTCTGTAAATTAACATCACCAAAATAAATCGGTATTTGCCATTCATTCAAGACGGCTGATTATACTCCCAATATGAAATTAAGGAGCCGGTGTAGTAAAGCCTCCGGGGGTTTGACAGTTCTGATCCAAAACGTTAGGAAGCCCAACCGGCACATAAGGGTCCGGTACGCTTTGGCCACTAAATCTGTCGTTCATCCAATGAATCATGTCAGGTGTCGAAGGTGTAATTACTTGAGCGTGGTGTTCTCCCGGATACATCCACCTTTGTACTTCAGCACCTATGGAGCAAGTATGGCTTGCTAAAATCTGTGTCGATATAGGAGGTATTTGTCCGTCGGCGGTTCCTTGAATGATAAGCAAAGGTATGTTATTGCCCTTGGTGAATTGTCCCGGATCATTGGCAATCAGCAGTTTTTTCCAAGCGGGAACGGTCCAAGGATCTTTGGTAACCAGACTTGAAATCGAATATTTGTCAAATGTAGTTTGCAAATAATTGTAACACCCTTTAGTTTCCGCCTTTTGTTTGACCAGTTTTAAAGCCAAAGGAGTTGCAACCTCATTTAGGGGTGCCACCTTATTCCCGTATGCAATATTAAATCCCACCGCTCCCATGTAGAGATAAAATGAGTACGGACTGGTCTTAAGCGCGTCGTATATAAATTGAAATTGAGAAGGCGGAGCTCCTGCTACAACTCCCACTAATTTGAGATTCTTAGCATAGGAAGGTGCTAGATGCCAAGCAAACATGGCGGTCTGACCACCTTCTGAATGACCCCATACTATATAGGTACTGCTTGCTTTGAACACTGAATTTCCCTGTACGGCTTTAACCAAATCCAACGTATTTTCAGCTGACAGATTGCCAACCAAATAAGCCAGTATGCCGGGCGGGGTTCCTTCTCCTTGATAGTCAGATGCAGTGACTTCCCAACCCTGGGCCAACAGCTGATTAATGGACGGGACTGCCTGAGACGGTTGCAGGGACGGGGCGCACTGCATAGCCATTCCGTTTGTTCCATGGCTCCATGCAATTACCTTGTAGCCACCCTTCGGTGCCGGCGTCTGCGGTAAATAAACCAGTCCGGTTACCGGGACGACGACATCTT
Source organism: Acidimicrobiales bacterium (assembly GCA_027451605.1). Classification (GTDB taxonomy): domain Bacteria; phylum Actinomycetota; class Acidimicrobiia; order Acidimicrobiales; family JABEUL01; genus JAJZNL01. The sequence continues at coordinate 3,134 of DAIDJA010000190.1, read as the reverse complement.
GTTCGTTGACCGAAGTATACATTACCCTGTAGCTAGTTCCGTTAATACCGGGAACGGAGACTTTTACATATTTAATTAACTCACCGGCCTTGGAAGGAATGTTCGCGGGAATTGCATAAAATGAGGGCATACCGGCAGGGGCCGTAACAGTCGTTGACTTATTTGCACTGTTTGAAGTTGATGACGAACAGGAACTCAAAGCCAACACTGCAATAAATATACAAATTGCTTTGAGGGATAATTTCTTTAATGACACTTTAGCTTTCCTTAACCTAATTTTTACCTAGAATCTATTATATAATCCATACGCATTAACTCAATCGCAACCGCATTTTTTTAATTTTCTATTTAAAAACCTTAAACTTATCCTTGCAAGACAATTTCAACACTAATCGTCTTTATAGTCATCTGCTGGAAAATATTCCTTTGCCCAAGCAAATTTTATAGGATGTTTCAATATAACTGAAATCTTCAAATTCTCTCAACCAAACGATAATTTTTCTAAACAAGAAATCAATCCAACAATATAACCGAAGCTGTTGAAAGGATCTGAGGTATCCAGTAATATTCTAATTAATAAGAATTTCAAATCCTTATTAATAGTTGCAGCAAGACTTCCGAAACGGCCAAAGCCGGTAAGCAGATGGGTGCCATATTTTCAATATAACTTTTAAGGTTAACGCCGTAGTTTCGATCTCGAACCTGTTTTAACCATAACAGTGCCGCTAACGAGCCGCTCATCAATAGGCAAGGACCCATATTTACCGCAAAAATTATCGACAGAAGGGAAGCCTTAGAGATGTGATCCAAAAAGGGAGCAAATACTAAAACAGTAGACAGATTACCTAATAAATTTGCCAAAATCATGGAGATTATAATCACCTGCACCAAAGTGATAAGCCCGGGACCGACAAAAAACTTTTCAATTTTAAAGTAATTCGAAAATCCAAATGACAACACCGACAGAGCCACCGCTATTATGCAGGTTCCGTAAGGCATCGACTTTATCAGAGTCTTAAAGCTCGAACTCAACCCGCTATATCTAAGATGCTCTCTAAAAACAAGTGGAATGAGCAACAAAACCAAATTACCGATTAGCGCAACCATATACGGATATAGCCCGATCTTGTCTCCTAGAATGAATCCGACTAAACATACGGCTAGAAAAACAGATCCGATTATCAGTAATCGCTTTTCGCTATTGGACAGCTCTTCGGACTTTATGTTGCTATTTATCTTATGAAATCTGATTTTATAAAATTGCCAGCTTACAAACAATCCGATCAATGATGGTATGCCCAGGTAGATTAAAAAATCAATGACCGAGAGATTTGCCGCCGATATTACAATTAAATTTGTTAAGTTGGAAATCGGCAGAAAGCTGGAGGCCAATAGGGCTGCAATAACAGGCTGATACAGAATTCCCATGCGATTATAATTCTTATTTTCTTTAACCTGAATATCAATAGTATCCATTGCCAAAGGCGTTTGCAAAGAAACTCCGGCATCCAAATTCATTGTGGCAACAGTCAAAATAGATACCAAATATAATTTAAGATCGCTGTGCCTATTGCGGTATACAAGCTTTGTAACAATCTTAAAAAATCCGTAATCATCAAGCAACTTTGCCATCGGTACAATTGCCAATACAAATAAGAGAGGCTTTGTCAAATAGCTCAAAAAATGTTTAAGTTCAACCGATGAATAATTATAGAAGACAAGATAAATCACCATCGCGACCAGAGGTATTATCCAATTTGGAAGTCGCTTGATTCTGAGTACCGTACCTGCTACCGCACACAATAGTAAAATTATGGAAAATATCGCCGCCATATATTAATAAGTTTCCGTAAAATCGACCGACACAATCTATTTGAGGTAGTCAAAATACCCTAAAACATCTGTCTTCAAGTTCTCCGAATGAATATTGCGCATATCGACCTCCGTAAAGGTTTCTGCACCTGTCGCTCCAGTCTAAACATTTTATTGATGACAGCCGTCGATGAACTTGCAAAACACCGCCTTCATAGACCTTATATTCTGCCCAGCTACCGGGAAAATCTTTAAGGGCAGCAACTTCAACGTAGGGCTTACCCATGCTTTGATCAAAGCGACGGACCCTGTTTCTATGAGTATGTCCCGCAAAATAACCCTTTATCTTCACATTATTCCCCATGAGCGAGACAAACTTCTCCGAGTCAGTCGGATTCACCCCAAAATAAGTTTCCGGACGTACTCGGCTTGATGGATTCCAAATGTTGTGATGGCCAAAAATCAGTACGGGAGTCTGCGATTCATGTGCGATCTCATCGATTGCATCTATTGTTGAATCCTTAATTTGCCCATTATACTGATCTGTTATCGACGTATCAATCAGAACAATTTTCAACCCGGGAATATTAATGACCTGTACTACCTCACAGCTAAAATTTGAAGTTGATTTGGCGTCATGATTCCCAATAGTTATAAATAATCTGTCATTAAATGCACCACCGAATATATCCTTAAATTCATTAAATTCACTGTCCAGGGCTCCCGAAGTTAAATCCCCTTTTGCCAACACTACCTCAGGTTTAATATGAGAAATTTCATCAACTGCCCCCATCGACATTAAAGTGGGATAAGGGATTTCACCGGGCTCTGAACTTATTCCCTCTATCTCACTGAATCCTTCAATCAGTCCTGCAGTTTTCTCACCTATATGAACATCATTAACGGTAGCGAACCTACATAAAAGCTCTCCGGGCGGTTTGGGAAAAGTTTTAATTTTAAGAGGACCGATTTCAATTTCGGAATCCGACCTTAAACCTTCATATCTCTTTACTCTAGACTTGCCTTCATCGACATAATGTAAGACTATTTCGTCATCTGAAACGGTCGTTACTTCAACGCCGACAATCTCTGGCATTTAATTAGTTTAATATGGTCTAGCCCTAACCATGGGTACCGGACGAGCCCACCAATATCCTGAAAATTTCCATACGGATTTTTTTTGTTTTGTCTGAACCGAAGTTTTAGAAGCCCCTGCAGAACTAAACAACAACGTAGCAGCCGACACAATTGCCGCTACCGCTTCTAAATCTTCATCCGAATCAAAAGTTTCGGAATTTTTAACTTCAATTTTTATTGTATTT
>DAIDJA010000189.1 GCA_027451605.1 Acidimicrobiales bacterium | reverse complement strand
ACTATTTACAGGTACAGTCTGAGTACCATCTACCTCCTTCAAATTAGCGCTCGAATCCGATACCGAAGTATCGGGCGAATTTAAATTCTCGCCTGCGTTTGCCTGACTCAGATAAGCTTGGGGAACGGGCGACGGTAAATTTCCCGAATTCACCTGATAGGCCGGCGGAGGCGGAGGCGGTGGATACGATAAAGACGGCGATTGATATTGGCCGGGAGGTAAGTTAGCAAAGTTACTCGGTGACTCCGCCTGAGAAACAAATCCAAATTTTTCGATTCTTAAGAATTCCGAATTAACGGACTGCCATCCTTCGCCGGTTTTAGGGAATGACAATATAGGATTCGGATTATCGTCCGTTGCTTCAATTAGCCAAATGCCGTAGACCTGCGAATTATATCCGACTGCGACTTTTTTTCCCGAATTTACGTAAATTACTCCTCTTGGGGCCATAATTAAAGCTTAACACTTTTGATTTAAAGTTAACCCCCATATAACCTTTAATTCAAACCGCTTTTATAAACAAATTAATAACAATATTTTTAACTACTAATTTACCCAACAGTTAACGTCTTAATGTAACATCTTATTGTCGTTTAACTTATTTAAGCATAACTATATGAAAATTGCGCTTTGGCTTAGTTTGGTTCTAGGGATTCTTATTGTAATCGGTAACTGGCTAACCATAATCAGAACATTAATTGTCCCCGGTAGCTTTAATTCAACAGGAGTCGGGATGTTAAGAAAGTTTTGGCGGAGGCTGTTTCATTTCGTAGCCGGAATCGTTCCTAAAAATTCGACAAAACACCGGTTGCTATCACTTCAGGAACCGATTTTCTTGATACTTCTTCTGGGAATTTGGCTTGTGATTTTTCTTCTGGGTTTTGCCTTAATACTATGGCCTTTGACCAATAGCACTTTTCTAAAAGCACTCGAATACAGTGCCTCCGGTGAATTTACGCTCGGAAATGTTGTGCCGAAGCAAGACTTGGCGTTATTTATTCTTTACTTTGCCGCAGTGACCGGGTTAATTGTCGTGGCATTACTAATTGGATTTTTGCCCACGCTTTATTCATCATACAGCCGACGTGAACGATTGGTTTCAATCTTGGAAAGTCGTGCGGGACTGCCCGCATTTGGGCCCGTAATTTTGATCAGACATGTATCCGTAGGTCTTTTGGAAGACTTACCGAAATTTTATTCGACCTGGGAGGACTGGGCTGCTGACATTACCGAAACACACACAACGTATCGGTCGCTTCTGTTCTTTAGATCACCGAAAATTCAAGCCTCTTGGCTTACAAGCATGCTTGCCGTCCTTGACAGCGCTGCAATCTATCTATCGTGCTGCCCCAACCGGGCACCCGTACAGGCAAGGCTTTTCATAAGGATGGGTTTCAGCGCACTCCGCGAAATTGCCAGATCCGTTGATATTGATTTTGAGGAAGACCCAATGCCCAATAAGCCAATTTCGGTAACGATGGATGAATTTAAAGAACAGGTCGAAGCACTGAAAAGGGTAGATTTTCCGATAGAAAGGGAAGTGGATCAGGCTTACGAACATTTCCGGGGATGGAGAGTGAATTATGAGTCTATTGCATTTGCGCTCGCAATCTATATAGCCGCTCCGTCTGCTCCGTGGAGTGGCCCAAGACATCACCTCAAAGGACAAGATGACGTTAACCTTGTTATAAATCGCACTCCTGAAGATCCCGAAGGAATTAGTTCGGGTCCTTTTCGACTTTAAAATACCTTCCAACTTAATCGTTAAAGGTGTAAATTTAATTTTAAAGTACGTCTGTGAAGTTAGAATTAGTTAAATGAACTATGGAATTATGATTGATACAAATAAGTCAATCGACAAAATTATATCTACGCTAAATAACTACAGCGAATTGGGAATTGATAATTATTGGGTGTCTCAAATTTTCGGTTATGATTCACTGACCTTAATTAGCATACTTTCTCAAAATTTAAAGAATGCAGATTTTGGAACAGCCGTTATACCAATTCAACCCAAACATCCATTTGCGCTTGGCCTTCAAGCTTTAACGGTCAGCGCTGCCATGACAAAGGAATTGACGTTAGGCATCGGACTGTCTCACAAAATGGTAATTGAAAATATTTACGGACTTAGTTTTGAGAACCCTGCAGATCAAATGGAAGAATATTTGACGATACTCAACGGACTCATAAAAGGCGAAGGTTCAGTATTCCAAGGCAATCACTACAAAGTCTCTTTCCCGGGACCTCTTGACATCAGAACAAATAACATTCCCAAAGTTATAGTAGCCGCCTTAGGTACAAAAATGCTACAAATAGCCGGAAAATTGGCTGACGGTACTGCGACCTGGATGACCGGTGAAGCCACATTGAAAGATCACATAGTGCCAACTATCACAAGAGCCGCTGAAGATGCCAGAAGACAAGTTCCTCAAGTAATTGCAGGCTTGCCGGTGTGCATTACGGATAATCCGGAAAACGCCAAAGAGACTGCGGCAAATGTATATTCAATCTATGGCTCCCTTCCTTCGTATCGTGCAATGTTGGATAAAGAAAAGGCAGGCGGACCTCAGGATGTGGCAATTATCGGGACTAAGAATGAAGTTTGCGACAGACTCACTGCCTTGGAATCCATCGGAGTAACAAAATTCATCGCGGGATTGTTTGGCTCAAAAGATGAAATTGAAACCACAGTCGCAGCTCTGGGGGAGCTAAATAAATCGCAAAACTAATTAAAAACTGGTATTTAACATTTATTTTTCACAACACGTGTGAATTAAGCCCTTATTCATCGGCTTTGGTTAATTAATAATATAGGACATATCAAGTTCTCTTATGCTTTTACAACCAAGAAGGGTCATATCCCTAATTAATTCGGCATGAAATATATCCAAAATATTTTCCACTCCTTTTTGTCCATTAATTGCGAGTCCGTATAGATAAGGTCGACCTATCATTACCGCTTTGGCTCCTATGGCGACAGCTTTTATAACATGAGTTCCACGCCTTACGCCACTGTCAAGTATTACCTCAGCACCATCGTTTACGCTTTCCACAATATTTGAAAGCACCTTAATGGTTGGGCTGACTCCTTCAAGCTGTCTCCCGCCGTGATTTGATACTATAATTCCATCGGCACCACTTTCGACGGCATTCTTGGCATCGGTGGAATTTAAAATTCCCTTTATTACGAGCTTGCCTCTCCACCTGGATCTAATCCATTTAATATCATCCCAACTAAAAGGTGAAGCAGCCATATTTAACATACTCTTAGAAGAATCATTTTTATTATCTTTGGGCTTTTTCATTAGCTTTAAACCGTCATTCAACATTTGATAGGACCATTTTGGTTTTGACAATACCTGATAGCCCAACTGAATGGCATTCGAAGTTGTCATTCTTAACGGAGTCGTCACCCCGTTTTTAATATCCCTGAGACGATTCCCCAAGGCGGGCGTGTCCACAGTTACCACCAACACATCCAATTCATGCTTGCTAATTTCGTCAAGCATAATTTCAACTTCATTTCGTCCTCTGGATGAATAGAGTTGAAACCATAAATTTTCGGTCCCGGATTTTGCAACCTCTGCTAGAGTAGACCCGGCCACAGTTGACAACACCGAAATTGTATTTTTATTCCTGGCGGCGATATTTACACCGGTTGCACCGTCCGGATGCATTATCCGCACCAACCCGCAGGGAGCCAATATTACAGGAAGATCAATCTTGTGCCCTAAAACAGTAGTGCTTAGATCACATTCCATTTTCCCTTGCGCCATCCTGGGATTGAGCATAATATCGTTGAATGCATCGGTATTTACCCTCATTGTAACTTCGTCGTCGGCAGCTCCATCGATATAGTCAAATACCACCTTTGGCAAAATGGCCTTTGCCCGTTTTCTGGCATTATCAACGCTGTATAAGTTTTTTTGTGACATAGCTAAAGATTAACAGGTTCTAAAATGTAAACGCAAGCCATTTTTTTCATTGAAGCAAATCAAACAAAATCTGTGAAAATTCCTTACAAACTTTATTTATTTGTCTTCAGGAACTTCTCCGTCGGGAATCCATTTTCCCGAATCTCGCCAATTTACGGCTTCATGAAATCCGTTTTCAGCTGCATATTTTTGAAACCAACGACCCTCAGGGCTGTGCCTGCTGATACCGTCAAAAACGGTAGCCATCGTTTGCATGGCATTCATGCCGGCATTGACAGCCATCTGATTTAAAACCAATTTCTGCATCATAAGTTGATTTATTGGTACTCCGGCAATTCGATCCGCTAATTCTTCTACCTTATTGTCGAGAACATCCGCGTCCACGGCATCAAGCACTAAACCCCATTCCTTAGCCTGCTCACCATCAATCACATCTCCGGTAAAAA
>DAIDJA010000188.1 GCA_027451605.1 Acidimicrobiales bacterium | reverse complement strand
TTAAACAGAATAAACGGTGAAAAAAAGACGCTATCCGAATCCATCGCAAGTTCCAAGTCGGCTCTTACCCAAGTCGAATCCTACAAAAAAGATATTGAAGACATCCTAAATTTAAATTCCGCAGAGCTCAATTCCTTAAAAGGTGTTAAAGAAGATATTGAAGGTAAGCTAAAGAATGCTCAAATTGACAGGGGAACTATTCAAAGCGCACTAAGTGCGGCAATGAGTGAATCGGGTGCGGCCGACATTTTGGATAAAGACGGGATCGCCGGTATCCTATCTGAAATGATAACAATAAAGCCCGGATATGACAGAGCGGTATCGGCTGCGTTGGGACCAATTATCTCCCGAGCAATTTCAAGAAGCGGTAAGGATGCCATTGATATCTTGATCGAGGGGCGCTTAAATAATCGAGCTCCGATTGTCATACCGGCCGGACTGGTTACTGAATCCGACCATCAAACATATGCGGAAAATTCGCCCCCACCGGGTTTCATTAATTTAGTGGAGTGCGTAGAAATTTTGAATCACAACTATAAAGACACAATAAGGTCAATTTTTGACGGATATCTTGTATTTGAGGGGGAAAACTTTGATTCAGCATTTTTGGATTCTGTCCAAAATATATTTAAGGATAGACGCCAAGTTATCGTAACTTTAAAAGGGGATAGATTTTCTCGCGACGGATGGCGTCTAAAATCTGATGCAACTTCGACGGTAGTGACCGCTCAGGCTTTAAATACGGCTACGTCGTTATGCGACAAGTTAGCAAAAGAACTTGAAACACTGAACATTAAACTGGCTGAAATCCAGGCGAAAAAGGACAAGTATGAATCCGAATTGACGGACAGGGATTTTGAAATTAGAAAGCTGTCCTATGAAATAAATGCAAAAGAGAGTCAACTTCATAAGCTTGAAAAAGAGTTCCAGGACATTGAGTTACAAAAGATGAATTCAACCATAAAGATTGAAGAACAGTCCGCTAAATTAAATGAAGAGCTCAATCAAATTGCCGAACTTACAACCCTGATGGAGTCATTAAAGACGCAAAGTGATGAATATCGCAGCAGAATGGATCATAAGCGACAACTTTCCTCACAACTGAATGAAATTCAAGAACTACTCAACCAAAAGATTAACCAGTTTCAGAAGCTTGAAGCTACCTTAAGCGAAAGACGGCTAAATTATGAGAATAGGTTAGCGGAAATTGAAAAAAGACTTGAAGGGAAAAGTGAGCAGCGTAATCGCGCCAAGGTATTACTTGAAGAGATAGAAATTCAATCTCAGGGTTTGGCCATGTTGCAAGATATGGCAAATCGTACCGTTAAGCTCATCGACAATGAATTAGTTGTTCTGAACGTGCATATAGAGACAAACCAGCAATCTCTTGAGGCCGCTTCAAAAGATCTTGAGTCAGAGAGACAGAAGCGCAGTGAGCTGGAAGAAAAGTTACTAAAGACCCGCGACGAGATCCAAAAACAACAGATCTCCCAGGCAGAGATAAAGGTGAAACTTGATCATGTTCGACTCTATATTTTAAATGATATTGAAAGTACAATAGAAGAAGCCGCAACATGCCCTGAGCCGGTACTGCCACCGGGGATAACCGTTGAATCCAGATTAAATTCATTGGAAAAAGAGATCAAGAGCTTGGGTCCGGTTAACGCACTTGCCGATGTGGAATTACGGGAATTGGAGGAACGCTACAATTACCTATTCGAACAGCTCGAAGACATAAAGAGGGCTCGTCGGGAATTAAATTCAATGATACGTTCAATCGACGAAGAAATTGCGCACGAATTCGAATCCGCCTTTATGGATGTTAAGACCAATTATAGATCGTTGCTGGAAGTTCTCTTTCCCGGCGGGTCAGGTGACTTGGTATTGACCGACGAAGAACATCTTTTGGAGACCGGGATTGAAATTGAGGCAAAGCCAGCCGGCAGGACCGTTAAGAAACTGTCTTTGTTATCCGGCGGTGAAAGATCTTTAGTCGCCATGGCATTTCTATTTGCCGTCTTTAGGTCCCGACCGTCTCCGTTTTATCTCATGGATGAGGTTGAAGCCGCATTGGACGACTTAAACCTTTCACGGTTTCTAAACCTTGTAAATGAGTTCAGGACTACGGCACAACTCATAATAGTGTCGCATCAAAAGCGCACGATGGAAAATGCCGATGCACTTTACGGAGTTTCGATGCAACCGGGCGGATCGACCAAAGTTGTCAGCGAAAAATTAAATTCTTCAAGATAAGTCCGGATAACATCTAACGTTCAATTAGCCGATACGGGGCATTCCAAAACCTTTTAAGCGGACGGAAATTTTATGACAGGTCATTTATATCGTTTAGAATCTTTTTTGTGGTTATTGCGTTAATTGTTATAGGAATAGTAATTGTTATTGCGGTACTTGCCGCAGTTGGGTTTTTCTACTTAAGGACCTCTAAAATTTCCAAGCTTGTTTCGGATCTTCCGGAAATGCTTAAAGACGGGAGTTTGGATGAAAAGCTAAAGGGTAAAATTGGGTCTTTAGACGAAAGTCAGACTGTAACTAAGACCCCACCGGTTATAATACCTGAAATCAAATTGGACGAAGTCTTGGCGGAGACTCCCAGTTTAAAAGATAAACTTGCAACTTCAAGGTCCGTATTTTCCGGTTATATTCCAAAGCTTTCCAAGGCCGGAGCGATTTCCGCCGAAGCATATAACGACCTCGAAGAGGCTCTCTTGCTTGCAGATGTCGGACTTTCGGCTACAACTTCGATATTAAATGACCTAAAGGTAAAAGTTAAAGAGCGGGACCAAATTACAGCCACAGGTCTTATCGATCTGTTGAAATCTGAACTCGTCGCCGCACTTGAAGTCGGCGGACATGAACTCAAATTCGAAGTTGTTACTGAAGAGTCCGGAAAGAAGCGGCCGGTGGTATATCTTTTCGTGGGAGTAAACGGAGTCGGTAAGACGACAACGATCGGCAAGATGGCCGCAAAGTTTGTCGCAGAGGGTAAAAAGGTAATGCTAGCCGCCGGTGATACATTCAGAGCCGCCGCCGCCGATCAGTTAAAGCTGTGGGCTGAAAAGACGGGTTGCGAGATAGTATCCGGCCAAGACGGAGCCGATCCGGCTTCGGTTATTTTTGATGCCGTAAACAGCGCGTATTCTAAAGGCTATGACGTAGTTTTAGCCGATACAGCCGGGAGACTTCAAAATAAGGTTAATCTGATGCAAGAGCTTAGGAAAGTTAAAAAGGTTGCCTCTAAAGAGCCTGGGATACTTTCTGAAGTTCTATTGGTTGTCGATGCCACAACCGGCCAAAACGGTGTCGTTCAGGCTAAGGTGTTCAAAGAGGCCACCGACCTCACCGGTATCGTATTAACCAAACTTGACGGCTCTGCCAAAGGCGGAGTCGCGATTTCGATTGGCCAAACATTGGGAGTACCCGTTAAACTGATAGGGGTGGGTGAGAAGGTTGACGATCTGATACCGTTTGTGCCCGGTGAATTTGTAGACGCCCTTTTGGACGCATAGAATATCGGTTGCGGATGTCATCAAAAGGCGAAAATGTCAGAACCTAAGAAGAAATTCAGAAACAAAATTGATTTAGTCGCGTCAATTTTAAATACGATGTCAGTGGTTGCAAGCGAAGACCCGGATCTCTTGGATCTAAAGATGATCGATACGGTCCTAGCTGAAATGGCCGAAGCTTTCAGAACATTTCGCCCTTATCGTAATAAGCAAAAGGTTACGATATTCGGATCGGCGAGAACCTCTCAGGATGAACCTTTGTATCAAGCCACCAAGAAATTTGCCGAGTTAATCTCAAAACATGACTGGATGGTAGTTACAGGAGCCGGACCCGGGATAATGTCGGCGGGGATCGAAGGCGCGGGTGCCCAAAATGCCATAGGAGTGAACATTAGGTTACCGTTTGAACAGCAACCAAATGCATTTTTGGCCCATGATCCCAAATTGGTACAGATGAAGTACTTCTTCACCAGGAAGCTCATGTTGATTAAAGAATCGGACGCATACGTTTTGCTTCCGGGAGGCTTTGGGACTCAGGATGAGGGTTTTGAACTTTTAACTTTGGTCCAAACCGGCAAAGCTCTGCCGGCTCCGATAGTTTTGCTTGACGTAGACGGGGATGACTACTGGGATACCTGGATTCATTTCATAAAACATGCCATCGAGTCAAGGGGCTTTATTTCCCCCGATGATTCCAAACTGTTTTTACGGACAGATTCTCCGGAAAAAGTTGTCCATTATATTACTAAGTTTTACTCAAACTACAAGTCAATCAGGTGGGTTAACGATAGTCTGATTATCAGATTATCCGAAGCTCCCGGTGCAGATGATCTTAAAAAGTTATCCAATGAATTTTCCGATATCTTGTTAGATGGTAAAATCGAAGTTGTTGA
>DAIDJA010000187.1 GCA_027451605.1 Acidimicrobiales bacterium | reverse complement strand
CCGAAATGAGACGGGTTTCGATCGATTGCCGCGCAACGATCGGAGAAGTTTCAAACTCCGAAAGTGAACTTATAAAGATCGGTAAAGCCGGTCGAAACAGGTGGAAAGGCGTCAGGCCTCAGACACGAGGTGTGGCTATGAACCCCGTCGATCATCCGCTCGGTGGTGGAGAAGGAAAGAGTTCCGGCGGTCGGCATCCGGTATCCCCGTGGGGAAAGCCGGAAGGTAGAACCAGAGCCCTTAGAAAGGATTCGGACAAGTTGATAATTCGTAGGCGCAGAGGCCGCGGAGCTAGGAGATAATCATGCCCAGGAGTCTTAAAAAAGGTCCGTTTGTAGACGATCATCTTTTAAAGAAGGTTGAAGATCAAAACGAAAAAGGCGATAAAAAAGTTATTAAGACGTGGTCGAGAAGATCGACAATTATTCCGGATATGGTAGGTCACACTATGGCCGTACACGACGGAAGAAAACACATACCTGTTTACATTTCCGAGTCGATGGTAGGACACAAACTAGGTGAATTTGCCCCTACGAGAACCTTCAGGTATCACGCCGGACAGGAAAAGCAGGGTAGGAGGTAATATGGCATCGGTTTTGACTGAGCCGGTTTCAACTGCATCGGCTAAACACATAAGATTTTCGGCTTACAAGGTAAGAGAAGTTTTGGACCTTATCCGAGGTCAGCAGGCTGAATTGGCACTTGGGATATTGGACAATACCAATCGAGGATCCGCAAAGACCGTAATGAAGATCCTTTCTTCTGCAATCGCAAACGCAACCCATGCGCAGGGATATGAAGCCATGGAGCTCTTTGTTCTGGAGTGTTTTGCCGATGAAGGAATGACTATTAAGAGATTTCGTCCCCGTGCGAGAGGGCGCGCAAGTCGAATTCGTAAAAGGACTTGCCATTTGACAATTACTTTGGGTCGCTTAAGTGATGAAGAGCTTACTAAATTAAGAGAGAAGAGAAATGCGGAATTGACGGCTAAGCGTCAACGCCGTGTAAAGGCAGCCCAGGAAAAATCATCCAAAGATATAGCATCTGAAACTGACGTTCAGGATGAAGACATTGTTAGTGATGAACTTAGTGAAAATAGCGGCGTCGAAGAGAGTGAAACTTTAATCGCGGATGAAAATTCAATCGAAGATACTTCTGAGATCGATACTCAAGTAAATTCGCAGAACGCCGGTGATATCACCGGAGATATCAATGGTGAAACAGAAGGTAGCGACGAAGCGATAAGTCAGGACGAAACCACAGTTGTAGATACTGATGTTGTAGGTACTGAAAATGAAGATGCTGCCGACATTAAAGATCAAGGCGACATTAAAGATAAAGGCGAAACCGTTGAATCAAATACCGACGGAGAGGATAAATAAATGGGACAAAAAGTAAACCCTTACGGATTCAGAATCGGTATTACCACTGACTGGAAGTCTCGTTGGTTTGACGAAAGAAATTATAAGCAGAGCGTCATCGAAGACTGGAAAATAAGAGACTATCTTAACTCTCAGCTGGAAGCCGCAGCAGTCTCCAGGATCGAAGTCGAGAGAACTCGTGACAGGCTTAAAGTCGATATACATTCGGCAAGACCGGGAATAGTTATCGGAAGACGTGGTGCCGAAGCGGAGCGCCTACGGAAGAAACTTGAGAGAATAACCGGTAATAACAAGGTTCAACTTAACATTCAGGAGATAAAACAGCCGGATTTGGATGCAAGTCTGGTTGCCCAATCCATAGCAGACCAGCTGTCTCGAAGAATAAGCTTCAGAAGAGCCATGAAAAGGGCGATCCAATCGGTTCAAAAGGCGGGCGGATTGGGAATAAAGGTTCAGTGTTCAGGAAGATTGGGGGGAGCTGAAATGGCAAGGAAGGAAGCATATAGCGAAGGACGCGTGCCGCTTCATACACTTAGAGCTGACATTGACTACGGTGTGCGAGAAGCTAAGACTACTTTTGGTCGAATCGGAGTGAAGGTTTGGATCTATAAGGGTGATGTTGTTCCCTATAGAACGTCGGTGGAGACTCGTCAGAGTGCAGAGCCGGTGGCTGAAGTTGATCCGTCTGTATTGGCACCGAAAAAGAAGATTATTACCGCCGGTGGCGGCAAAAGGAAAAGTGCCGCATTGCCCGACGGTTCCACCGAAGAGCCCTCCGTTGATTCTGACCAAGTATCGGAACCGGTGGCAGCTGAGGTAGATGAGTTAGAAAAACTGTTGGCCGAAGAAGAAGAGATCGAAAGACGAGTTCGAGGCGAACACCATGAAACCCCTCACTTTAAGAAGGAGAACGAGTAATCATGTTAATGCCCAAAAAGGTAAAGCACCGCAAAACTCAGAGAGGCAGGCTTTCCGGACTGACTAAAGGCGGAAACGAGATTAATTTCGGCGAGTACGCGATTGTTTCCTTGGAACCCGGTTGGTTAACCGCTCGTCAAATTGAAGCTGCCCGAATTGCAATGACCAGGCGCATTAAAAGAGGCGGTAAGGTTTGGATTAGGGTTTTTCCCGATAAGCCCGTTACTCAAAAAGCTGCAGGTACGAGAATGGGTTCGGGTAAAGGTAATCCCGAACATTGGGTTGCAGTTATTCGACCCGGGAGGATTCTTTTCGAGCTTTCTGGTGTCGACACCGAACTGGCGAGATCCGCAATGGAAAGGGCCATTCAAAAATTTCCGTTTAAGGCTAAGTTTATCGTCAGAGAAAACGCCGAGGTAAAAGTACAATGACAAGAGCTTCAGAACTGACCACATATCACCAGGATGAGCTGGTTTCCAGACTTGACGAAGCAAGAAAAGAGCTTACGGCATTAAAATTCAGGGCGGCCACCAACCAGCTTTCTGATGTCGCTGCAATTAAAAAGCTAAAGCGGGAAGTCGCCAGGCTCATAACTATCTTGCATGAAAGAGAACTGGAAATTGTCCATTTGGCGCCTATGCCGAAAAAAGAGTCCGAAGCGGGAGCGAAGTATCAGAAAGACTCCGAGAAACTGTGCGGAACAAAGGCGAGGATTGCTCAGAGAGAGCTGGAGGAGGCTCAACGAGAAGAAGAATTCGAAGAAGAAGACTTTGAAGATGAAGCTGACGAAGCCGTAGATTCGAAATCCGATGACGATGTTGTTGATTCAGTCGAGGATGAAAACGGTGACGTAGAAAAAAGCGATGAAACAGTAGATGTTTCAGACACAGAAGACGATAAATGAGGATTGCAGACACAACAAAGTAAATAATCGAACAAGTCGGAATCGCATTCTAGGATTTAAAAGCCACCAAAGGTTGAAAAAGTTTGCGAAGCCGAGTTTAGATAATTAAGCAGACGTAGCGATATAGGAAAAGATATGAGCCCAGAAGAGAACAAAGAACCGAGTAGTTCACAATCCAAGAGACATCAGCGCAAAGAGCGTGAAGGACTTGTGATCTCAAGAAGCATGGATAAGACGATTGTGGTGGCTGACGTGCAGAGAGTAAGGCACCCAAAATACCGAAAGATTGTTCAGAAGACTAAGAGACTTTATGTTCACGACGAAACTAATAGCGCTAATATCGGCGATAGGGTCAGAGTCGCTGAAACCAGACCGATATCCAAGCTTAAGCATTGGAGACTTGTGGAAATTTTGGAGAGAGCAAGATGATACAGCAAGAAAGCAGGCTTAAAGTTGCCGATAATTCCGGAGCCAAAGAGGTGCTTTGTATAAAGGTGCTCGGTGGTTCAAAGAGAAGATATGCGTCAATCGGTGATGTTTTCGTGGCGACCGTTAAAGACGCAATTCCCGGTGCCGCAGTAAAAAAAGGCGACGTCGTAAAGTGTGTCGTGGTCAGAACCAAAAAAGAGAAGAGAAGACCGGACGGCAGTTATATCAGATTTGATGAAAATGCGGCGGTGTTGATTAATGATCAGTCACAGCCAAGGGGAACAAGAATTTTTGGACCGGTAGGCCGGGAGCTTAGAGACAAAAAGTTTATGAGAATTATCTCGTTGGCGCCCGAGGTTCTGTAAGGTAAGGAGAGATTCGAAGTGAAATTAAGAAAAGGCGACAAAGTAAAAGTCCTTTCGGGTAAGGACAAAGGCAGGGAAGGCGAAATCATAAGAGTACTTCCGAAAGAAAACAGAGTAATCGTCGACAGGATAAATATAGCCAAGCGTCACACCAAGGCTACCAAAGCTCTTATGCAAGGCGGTATTATCGACAAAGACATGCCTATTTCGGCATCGGCTGTTGCAATTATCTGTCCCACGTGCGGACCTACGAGAATTGGGGTTAAAATCGACGGTCCTTTGAAGGTAAGAATTTGTAGAAAATGCGAAGGTGAACTTTAATGTCAGCTATGCCAAGATTAAAAGAAAAATATAACGGTTCAATTAAAAAGGAACTTCAGGATACCCTCAACCTTAAAAATGTGATGGAGGTACCCACTCTGGATAAAATTGTTCTTAA
>DAIDJA010000186.1 GCA_027451605.1 Acidimicrobiales bacterium | reverse complement strand
AGTCACCGCCAGTGATGTTAGAGCATTGTCTGATCCAAAGGTCTTTTCTAATTCGTGAAGCAGCGGTTGTACATAGTAAGTATTTGCCACTGCTACTCCTGTTGCGACGGCTAGCAGGAAAATAATACCCGGTTTAAGCCCTTCGTGAATTTCGCCATTAATTTGATCTTGATTTAATCTTTGCGTTGTCACTTACAAAATAACTCTAATTAAATATTGTGGCTTCAAACCTTGTAACTTAACTTCAAATGGTATCGACCTTATGTCGTTCCACAAAAAAATGTGACCCTTTTTGAAGGTGCACATTTCAATAATATTTAAGCCTTAGGACACCTTCGGTCAACCGCTATTTTATCTTAGCTGGAAAATATTCGTTACAGGCATCTCAAAAAATGCGAGTCTGCCGTAGTAGCTGGATTAATCTACGAAATTTAAGGAGCATTAGCCAGTGTCGTCATCTATTTTATTCGTCAATCCCGTTCAGTTCTTACAGGTTGAACTTCGGTTTATAGTTACAGACAAGTTTGTTGTCGCTTGAACTTGTTTTAGAGTCAACAGGCCGGAACAGTTGCTTGAAATGACTTTGGCCCCGATAGCGGTGACAGAATAGCCTGATGGAAAGTCAAAGGGTGGAACGATTATAGTAGTAGTCGCTCCTATGCCGAAATGACTCGAACTATTTACTTTGGCAGACGACCACCGATACGTTAGTATGTGATTGGTGCTATCATAATTTAGGAAAAGCGGTGTTCCCGCTGTGACCAACGGATAAGGTTGAACTAACTGGTCTACTACCGGCGTATCTATATTGTTCCCGACCGGGGGTTTTTCTGAGTTTAAAAGCACGTTGGTTCCGGCAGGAGGGGAGCAGGCAATGTCACAATTGTTAAATACCCAGTACGTCCAAGACATTAAATAGTTGTTTGCGGTAGCAGTCTGCATTCCGATAGTTGCCGGATTGTTCCCGATAGAGCTGAATTCGGTATTTAACAGAGGACCGTTGTGGCTCCGGCTCCATTTGAGTGCATTGATGAATACATTATTTACTCCGATTTGGTTTTGAGCATATTGATGAAAGGACATCCCTACGTTAGTAGATCCCTTTGGAATCGCTATCGACGTAGGAGTACCAAAATTAAAGAGCACAAACGGCTCCATAAAAATTAAATGAGTGGGATCCACTTCTCTTATGGCGCTAACTGCCTTGGCATAAAAAGGATCCAATTCACTTTTATCCAAGGAGGGACACGCATCTTTGGATAAAAGGCATGGGCTCCAGGTATTGCCCGGCCACGGCTCATTTAATATCTCATATCCAAGAACCCAGGGGTTAGTTGCAACTCTTTTGGCGACTGCCTGTAGCATTTCGAAGTAATACTGCTGTATTCCCAAACCGTTTTTAATTTTATCGTTGTTCCAAAAAGATTGAAATGCCTGTTGTAATGCGGGGTCGTTAATATAGTCAAAGGGGAAAGCCGTTTGTTTGTTTGGCTTGCCATTTGTTATTGTCATCCATGCCGGCATACCGTCTGCCCTAAAGGCTGTGCCCTTGTTGTCAAAAAATGTGCCGTAATCGTCCTGATGCCAGTCCAACAGAACAAAAATATGGTCTTCGGTAAGCAAATTAACGGTAGATATCAGGTGGTCAATGTAGCTTTGGCTTATGTGACCTTTGGTTGGCATCTCACCTGAGGGGAGTACGCCCAAGCGAACAATGTTAAGTCCGTTTGAATTCAGCCATTGAGCATCCAAGGAGTTAAAGTTGAAAGCACACGGATAGTAGGGGCTATCTTTAGCGACGACGTTTACTCCGTGCAATATTACCACCGAACCGTTTTGATCCACCATCCACCTGCCGGCACCCCGGAGAGGGGCGGTAGGGTAGGCACTTGAGTTTTGACTTTTTGCCGGGCCAATTTTACAGTTTGGACTGGCAGTGGCATTATATTTTGCCACGGAGCTTAAATTGTCTGAAGGTGATGATGAACAAGCAGACAAGATCAAAATCATTAAAGCAAGTGAAGCCGCTATCTTAGAATAAGTCGATTTTATAAAATATTTCACTTTGATTAATTTGATTCGTCGCTAAAGTATCTGCGAAGAATTTTGAGATATGGCTCGTCAATACGCTTGCGCTTAACTGACATGCTAACAGTTTAACCAATTAAAAATAAAAATTACAATTACAAAATATACAATGATACAAAATGACTTCTGATAAATGTTAATCCTGCACTTAAAAAGAGATAGAGTAAAACCGGGAGATGTTAACTGAATATTTAACGTACCATTGGGCTTTGCAGTGAGCGAAATAGATTTCTTTAACTTTTCTTAGAATTTACTTAAGTATCTAAAATCCCTGCCGATAAATATATATAAAATATTATGTTGTTATGGGGTAGTTTAGGGAGGTTGTATGCGGACTCTCGTATCACCTTGGGCCGAATTTGGATTAAAGACTTGGGATCCCTTTGTCATAATCGATTCTGTGTTGGAACGAATAATCGATGCCGTTCCGTCGTGTGACGGAGCGTCTCTTGAACTGTTAAGTTCCGGAAATTATTTGATTTATGTCAATTGTGCAGGCAAAATTAAACCGTTCGTTGGGCTGACTGTTGATATCAAAGGTAGTTTGTCGGGTAAGGCCATGATGACAGGTGAGACCCAAATTAGTACGGATACCTTTAACGATCCTGAAGTTGACAGGCAGGCCTGCGAAATAACGGGAATCCGTTCAATGGCACTGCTCCCGCTTAGGTATAATCTTCAGGTATTCGGAGTATTAAAGATCTCGTCTTCGGTGCCGAACTCTATTTCACAAAGCGATGCTGAATTAGTGGAGCTGTTAGCAGAGTTTGTAGCACTTGCAGTGGGATCTTTATCTGAACTATCGACTTTGGCTGCGCGATACTTATCTTTTGCCCAAGGTCACGGCAATACAATTGACTCAGGGGCTATGGCGATGGAGGTTATCGACCAATTCGTTAGCGGGATTTTGGCACCGCACGCTACGAACAAACTTGAAAAGAGAAAGGATGTCGAATCTTTATTTACGGACGGAAAGCTTAATATAGTTTTTCAACCTATCGTCGATTTGGCCTCAAATAAAACTTGTTCGGTGGAGGCCCTGTCTCGCTTTAAAACCGATCCTTACAGAAGTCCCGATCTATGGTATAAAGATGCCAATGACGTACATTTGGGTGTTGAATTGGAGCTTCATGCTATTGAGCTCATTTTAAAACAGTTGGGTCAGATTCCAAGTCAAGTCGAACTCAGCTTGAATGTCTCACCCGACGCCATCGAGTCATTTCACTTAGGCGAACTACTGGATAGTTTGGATGATGAGTTATGTCATCGTATTATATTGGAAGTAACCGAACACGTTGAGGTTGAAGATTATGCGCAGTTAAATTCCATCCTTAACAGATTTCGCAAACGAGGTATCAAGGTGGCAATTGATGACACCGGATCGGGTATCTCAAGTCTGACGCATATATTGGAGATAAATCCAGACATAATAAAGCTGGATAGATCCCTTATAACAAACATCGACAAAGATCCTGTTCGATTTTCACTTGCAAATGCACTTGTAGTTTTCGCCGAAAAAATAGACGCAACAGTAGTTGCCGAAGGAATTGAAACCAAAGAAGAACTTGATACTGTAGGTAAATTGGGGATAAATATGGGACAGGGATTCTATCTGGCCAGACCCGCAGAATTATCCGAATTGTTTAAGAACAAACATCTATAACTTGCAGGTATTGCCATTAATTTTGAGCAGGATCCGGATCCGGATCAATTGTCTTTAAATTCGTTTGAGTATTTTACGATTAAAGCCTCGTAATAAGTAGGTAATAAATAACACTTAATAACGCTGAAACTATTAAAGTAATCACTATAACCAATATTAAAGGCTTAAATCCCCGCTTTAATCCCTGTGAAGTTAAGCCAATCGACTCAGTTTTAAAAGTTGCGACTTGTTGGAAGGTGGGTCGATTTTGCCAAACCATATTCGGAGCTACTGCAATGCCGATGGATATATACGATATTGCATCAAAATTGGGGAGGGTTTGATTCAACGCTGCGCTCTGCGTATCTGCTGCCCAGCTTGCGATGTTTGAAGTTTTGTTTATTGCAGTCAGTTGATTGAAAGCCGTTTCAAAGGCGTTTATCAGAGCTTGACGGCAGGTTGTTAAACCGCCGTAACATATTCTGGAAGTTATCGATGTCGAAAACGGCGCTCCCACTGATTCGTGACTAAATTGTCTAAGAATTCTCCAAACCATGCCTTCGTAACCGCCTCCATAGGAGTCGCCCTGTTTCGTCCCGTTGCCGTTGGGTGACGATACCAGAGGTAAGGGTATTAAGTTATAAAGATTAACGACTCCTTCATATGATGTCGTGCCTCCCGCAGCCAGAATTGGGTTAAAAATGTTCGTTACTATTAGG